>JAFPYA010000049.1 GCA_017412445.1 Clostridia bacterium | reverse complement strand
CTTTTTAAAGTTCCTGGTTAAGCTGCTTTTGCTGCTCCCGGTTGCGGGCATTTCCTACGAAGTGCTTAAGACCCTCGGCAGGGCGAGAGATACACGTCTCGTGCGCATCCTCCGCTGGCCGGGTCTTATGGCTCAGAGGCTCACCACCAAAGAACCTGACGACTCCATGCTTGAGGTGGCGCTGGTTTCTCTAAAGGCTTCTCTCGGGCAGGAAAAGCCCCTGCCTGACAGCTATTATACAAAGGAAGAGCAGCCGGAAGCGGCGGACGTCAAAGCTGAACAGTGAATGCGGCCGAGTGGAAGAAAACTGCCGTCGAGCGACTGAAGCGCTCTGGAGACATCGACGCGGAAGCAGATACAAATCTGTTTCTGTGCGCGATATTGGAGCTTGATCCCTGGGAGCTTCGGCTGAGGCTTGAAACTGAGCTTAGCGAAACGCAATTAAGCAAGCTATATGAAATGCTCAGGCGCCGCGAAAGCGGCGAGCCCGAACAGTACATAGAGGGTGTAAGCTATTTTATGGGGCACCGGTTTATAATCGATAAACGTGCGCTCATACCCAGACAGGACACTGAAACGCTCTGTGAAAGGGCAATAAACGAAATCAAGTGCCTCAAATACAAAGACGTGCTCGACCTTTGCTGTGGCAGCGGCTGCATAGGCATATCTGCCAAGCTCGCCTGCCCTTGGATAAAGGTCGATGCTTGCGATATAAGCGCTGACGCTGTGGAGTTGACAAAGCTCAATGCTTCGCACAACGGCGTAGACATTAGCGCCTTCACAAGCGATGGTTTTAATAGCCTAAATGGCAGGGAATACGACTTGATACTTTGTAACCCGCCGTATCTTACAAAGGACGATATGCAGTGCCTACAAACGGAAGTCAGGCATGAACCTGCTTTGGCTCTTTTCGGTGGAGATGACGGGCTAGACTTTTATCGCAGATTTGCCTTGGAAATGAAGCCGCACTTAAGACGTGGCGGCACAGCGATATTCGAATTCGGTCAGGGACAGGCGAAAGACATCTGTGCGATATTCAAAGCAAACTACCCTGAATCACATATCGAAATCATAAATGACATCAACGGCATCGAACGCGACATATTGATGAGGATATAATGAACACAGACACCACGAGAATATTCACTCAGCTGCAGGCGATTGCGGGCAAATTTGAAGAGCTTTCTATTAGAATTACGCTGCCTGAGGTTATAAACGACAGCGAGCTTTTCAGAAGGCTTATGCAGGAGCACAGCGATCTGAGCGAATTGGCCGGCTTCGCAAAGCAGTATATTCAGCTCGTAGACGAGATAGAGGACGTTAAGGAGATGGCCGCTTCCGACGAGCAGGATATCGCCCTGATGGCTAAGGACGAGCTGGAGGAATTGAACCGCCGCCTTGAAGAGATGAACGAGGAAGCGGTCATAAGACTTTTGCCTAAGGATCCGGACGACAGGCGCAACGCTATAATCGAAATCCGCGCGGGCGCGGGCGGCGACGAGGCGGGGCTTTTCGCGGCGGAGCTGCTCAGAATGTACGCCCACTACGCCGCGAGCAAAGGCTGGAAGACTGAGATGATTCAGGGCGGCGACACCGAGCTTGGCGGCGTAAAGGAAGCGATAATGCTCATTCAGGGCAAAAACGTTTTCGAGCGCCTGCGCTTTGAAAGCGGCGTGCACAGGGTGCAGCGCGTTCCGGTAACGGAATCAAACGGAAAGCTGCAGACCTCCACCGCAACCGTCGCGGTATTGCCTGAAGCAGAGGATGTGGAGATAAAAATAGACCCCAACGATCTAAAAATCGACACATACCGTGCAAGCGGCGCAGGCGGCCAGCACGTAAACCGCACAGACAGCGCGGTTCGCATAACCCATCTGCCCACCGGTCTCGTCGTGACCAGCCAGGATCAGCGCAGTCAGATTCAGAACCGTGAGCGCGCTATGCAGGTGCTTAAAAGCCGCCTGTACGAGCTTGAGAAGGAAAAGGCTGACAGCGAGTATTCTTCTCAGCGCAAATCTCAGGTCGGCAGCGGCGACAGAAGCGAGCGCATACGCACGTACAATTTTCCTCAGGGCCGCGTGACCGATCACAGAATCGGACTGACCTTATATAAAATCAACGACGTGATGAACGGCGACCTTGATGAAATCATAGATAAGCTGCTGCTTGCAAGACAGGCGGAGCTTATGGAGGCACAGAATTGACTGAGCTCTTAATGCCCACCGAAGAAGCCATACAGAAGGCGGCTCAGCTTATAAAGGCGGGCGAGGTTGTGGGCTTTCCCACCGAAACTGTTTACGGGCTTGGCGCCGATGCTCGCAATGCAGAAGCCATACACAAAATTTTTGAAGCGAAGGGCCGCCCGCAGGACAACCCGCTGATTGTGCACATTTCAAGTCTTGAGCAGATAAAAGACGTAATCAGCGGAGAAATGCCTGAGCAGGCGCGTTTGCTTGCCAAATATTTTTGGCCGGGGCCGCTCACGATGATATTGCCTAAGGGAGATAATATTTCACTTGCCTGTACGGCGGGACTTGACAGCGTGGGCGTGCGGTACCCAAGCAATGAGTGCGCCCAAAGGCTTATCAGCGCCGCAGCGGTGCCTATCGCCGCGCCCAGCGCCAACCTGAGCGGCAAGCCCAGTCCCACGACGGCGCAGCACGTATACCACGACATGAACGGGAAAATCCCCATGATACTTGACGGGGGAAGCTGCTCTGTGGGAGTAGAATCGACTGTCGTGGATGTTAGGAGCACGCCGGTGCGGGTGCTGCGTCCTGGCGGCGTGACGCCTGAGATGATAGCCGCAGTACTTGGCGAGGTAGAGGTGGACGGAAGCGTATTGCGCCCCCTTAAGGAAAACGAAGTCGCACGTTCGCCGGGCATGAAGTACAAGCACTACGCGCCGGATGGCAGTCTTACGATATTCAAGGGGGAGACCGGAAAGGTGGCCGCCGAGATAAACAGACGCTACGACGAAAGCGAGAAAAACGCCTGCATTTTTGCTTTCGAAGCGCACAAGCCTCTTTACGGCAACAGGCGATTATACTCGCTCGGAGACGACGCCGCCTCCGCCGCGCAAAGGCTTTTCGCGGCATTAAGGAACATGGACGACATAGGCGTAAGAGAAATCTACTCAGAAGCCGTGGACGTGCAGGGCATGGGGCTTGCCGTAATGAACAGGCTCGGCAGAGCCGCGGCGTTCCACATAGTGGAGGTTTAGCACTTCGACCGAGGTGGTTTATCGGGCACATATAACCTTATTGCGCTTGACACTTACTGTGTTTTATGCTATAGTGCATTGGAATTTTTTGAAAAGGGGTAATTGATATGTCTTTACTTAAAGGCGCGGCGGTCATAGGCCAGTCCGGCGGACCGTCCTCTGTAATCAACGCTTCCGCTTACGGCGCGATCAAGACTGCTCTTGAGAGCGACGTCATAACCAAGGTCTACGGCATGCAGAACGGCATCGTCGGCCTTCTGAACGACAACCTGTTTGATCTGGGTCAGGAGGATCCGGAGGAGCTGGCCAAAATGAAGTACACGCCCTCTTCCGCTCTCGGCTCCTGCCGCTACAAAATAAAGGATCCCGATGAGGACGAGACTGATTATATAAAAATCCTCGAGATGTTCAAGAAGTACGACATCCGCTATTTCTTCTACAACGGCGGCAACGACTCCATGGATACCTGCAACAAAATCAGCAAGTTCATGCTCAGAAATGGCTATGAGGTGCGTTGCATGGGCATTCCCAAGACAATAGACAACGACCTGGCCGGCACCGACCATTGCCCCGGCTTTGCCTCCGCCGCTAAGTACATCGCCACCTCCATGACCGAGGTCTATCGTGATTGCCACGTCTACGACAAGGGCATGATAACCATAGTTGAGTGCATGGGCCGTCACGCAGGCTGGCTGACCGGCGCCGCTGCGCTTGCCGGCATCACCGGCAATGGCCCCGATCTCGTATACCTGCCTGAGTGCGATTTCGACATGGACAAGTTCCTTGCCAAGGTCAAGGAAATCTACGCTAAGAACAAGAACGTGCTCGTCGCCGTGTCCGAAGGCATTCACGACAAGGACGGCAAGTTCATCGTAGAGTACGCCGTTTCCGACGCCTCCGTGGACGCGTTCGGTCACAAGCAGCTGGGCGGCCTCGCGGCTTACCTCGCTCAGGAGTGCAAGAACGCCACTGGCGCCAAGGTTCGCGGTATTGAGCTGAGCCTGCTGCAGCGCTGCGCTGCGCATTGCGCGAGCCAGACCGATATCGAGGAATCCTTCACCGCAGGTCAGGCTGCCGCCATCAACGCCATCAACGGCGTAACAGACAAGATGGTAGGCTTTGAGTGCACCAGAGAAAACGGCAAGTACATCTGCAACACCAAGCTGTTCGACCTGACAATAGTTGCCAACGCCGAAAAGAAGGTGCCGCGCGAGTGGATTAACGCCGAGGGCGACAATGTGAACGAAAAGTTCATCGAGTACGCACTGCCTCTTATTCAGGGCGAAACCCAGCTCAAATACAAAAACGGCCTGCCGGATTTCGTAAACCTAAAGAAAGTCAAGGCCTGATAAAGCGAGACAAGCTTACAAAGCGGCTGCCTTTTACGGCGGCCGTTTTGTTGTATCAATGATTTCACAAGCTTAAAAATCTTCCCCGGCGTTCGCCGGGGAAGATTCTTAATAACCTTGTCAGGCAAGATTATTTGTTGTTGAAGGTATCGCACAGGGCCTGCCAGGTGGGCAT
>JAFPYA010000048.1 GCA_017412445.1 Clostridia bacterium | reverse complement strand
CGCGGTTGATTGCCCGGTAGAAATCCTCCCAGGTGTAATTCTTCATTTGCTCCGGGAAAAGTTCTTTGAGCTTCGGGAAGATAAATTTCACAAAGCCCTTGCTTCGGCCGAGTATGTTCTCATAGAAGCGGCTCTGGCTTTCATGAATACCCATTGAAACTCCGCCGTCGAGCACCGTGTAGGCCAGTTCTTCGTCAGATCCCGTATCATAGAGCGCGTGTCCGCCCTCGTGAATCACGCTGAACATGGACGACGACACATCGTCCGTGTGATAATGCGTTGTTATGCGCTCGTCCTTGTGGCTGCCAAGGGATGTAGTGAAAGGATGCTCGGTCGTAGCAAGACCCACGCGGCCGCGGTTTAAGCCGATTGTGTCCATCAGCCAAAGTGCAAGCTCCCGTTGCTTATCGACAGGAAAATCACCCTTGATTACGTCATCAGGAATCTGAGTGAGTGTGCCGCATTTTGCAATAAGAGGTACCAGCTTAGCTTTGAGCTTGCCGAAAAACTCGTCCAGCACCTGCTTATTTAGACCCGGCTCAAACCTGTCGAGCCAATAATCGTAGGCGTCCATGTCAGGCTTCACGTGATGGGCAAAGCGCTTCTGATAATCGAACATTTTGGTCAGGTAAGGCCTGAAACTTGCAAAGTCGTTGTTGAGCTTGGCCTTGTGCCACACGTCGCCTGACTCCACATTGAACCTCTGATACTCTACGTACTCATCCGCAGGGATCTTTTGCATGAAGCGGATCTCCCTGAGCATGAGGTATACCATACGCTTTTGCTTTTCATCGAGCGCGTCTTTGTTGGCGTCGAGATATTCAAGCAGAGCCACGGTTTCTCTACCCGTAGAAAGCTCGTATATCTCACGGGTTAGTATGCCCATCGTATGGGCGCGATTGTCCGCCGTCTCAGCAGGGGCGCTTGTGTCTCCGTCATAGCTAAGAAGACCCACCGCGTGATCGTATGCGCTGAGCTTCGACTGTAAATCCATAAGCCTGTCTATCGCTTGCTTAAGTTCCACGTTGCATTCTCCTGTCGTTTTTATTGGTGCCTGTCGGTACAGGTAAATTCTATACGAAAAAACCGGCTTTGGCAAGTATCTGGGCTGTAAATTGCATCAAAAACTTTGTAATAAAAACTTAGCCCGTTTGTAAAATGATGAAATATACGTGCAAAATTATAATATATGTGATATAATAGAATAAGTATATTATGGAGGCTTTCATGAGCAAGCAAAGACCTTTGTTCGTGCCTCGCGGCGAATATAAAAGCTTTATACTCTCCGTCATCATGACCACATTCAAGATGATGGTTGTGCTTATTTTGCTTATAGCGTTTTCCCTCGGCGGCGTTGTAATGGGCATTGCAAAGGCGTGGATAAAATCGGCGCCTGCAATCGACATGTCGATTTTCAACTCCTCCGCCCAAACCTCATTTATCTACGATAAAAACGGCAGAGTTATATCCGAACTGCGCGGTACAGAAAACCGCATATACGTCGAGGATTTTGACGAGTTTGGAGACAACCTCATAAACGCTGTTATAGCCGTGGAGGATTCAAGATTCTGGACTCATTCGGGCGTCGACCTTAAGCGCTATATAGGCGCGTTTGTGGGCAACGTGCTGTCGGGCAACAATCAGGGTGGAAGCACAATCACTTGTCAGCTAATCAAGCAGACGATGCTTAGCGATGAGCAGACCTATCGCAGAAAGGTGCAGGAGGCCTACCTTGCCCTTGAGCTGGAGGAGACGCTCACCTATCAGTGGAATGGCGACAGCCGTATGGCCAAGGAAGCCATACTCACCGAGTATCTGAACGTGGTCTACATGGGCGGCTCGCTTTACGGCGTGAAGACCACCGCAAAGGACTATTTCGGCAAGGAGGATTTGCACGACCTGACGCTAAAGGAATGCGCGCTTATCGCCCGCATGATAAAGAATCCTTCGCGCTACAACCCCCGCTCAAATTACTATATCCGTGAAACTCCCGAGGTTAGCAACGACGGCGCAAACTACGTGCTGCAGTTGATGCACGAGCAGGGTTATATAAACGATTACGAGTATGCACAGGCGGTCAACGACACGCTCGTGGTGCTCGAAACGGGCACAACACAGTCGACACTGTACGATAACGCCTATTATGTCGAATACGCGATATACGATGTAGTAACAAAGATGCTGCGCGTAGAAAAGCTCGAAGACAACGCCTCGAACCGTTCTCTCATGGAGAGCAAGCTGCGCACCGGCGGCTATCACATATACACCTGCCTCGACCCCGCAGTGCAGGAGTCTGTACAGGATCTGGTCAAAAACTGGAACCAGTATCCCCGCACCCGCTATAGCTCGGACGCTTACAAAAAGACGCTCGACAACGGCAGCTACATAGACGTGATACAGCCGCAGGTTGCCGTGGCAGTAATGGACTGGCACACCGGCGAGCTCGTGGCCATCATAGGCGGGCGCACAGAACCTACAGCGCGAAAGCAGTTGAACCGCGCCTATCAGTCAAATATGCCTGTAGGCTCGTCCATAAAGCCCCTGTCGGTTTACGGTCCGGCTTTCGATATGGGCTATTCGCCAAACATGCCTGTGCTCAACCTGCCCATACCTATAAACGGCTGGGACAGCCCCACGGGTTATCCCACCAATTACGGCGGCGGCAGCTACAGCGGTGTAGAGAGCATGCGCGTGGCCATAAACAAATCCCACAACTATTCAACCGCGCAGGCGCTTTTCTCCTATGTAGGCATATCGAATTCAGTAAACTATCTGCTCAGGCTCGGTATATCCTCCAAGCACATTCAGGCGACCGGTTCGGGTCTCGCGCTCGGCTCTTCTGGTATTTCCGTCATCGAAATGGCGACCGCTTTCGGCGCAATCGCGAATCAGGGTGAGTACAGGGAGAGCTACGCCTTCAGTGCCGTGCTTTACCCTGACAACGAGACGCCTTACATAAGCATACGCAGCGTTCAGCAGAGCTGGCAGGTGTTCAGGCGCTCAACTGCCTGGATGCTGATAGATGTGCTCTCAGACTGCGTAACGGGCAGCAACGGCACAGGCTCGCGCGCCGTGTTCGGCAATTTCAATAACAGAAATGCTGAGCGCAGCATAGCCGGTAAGACAGGCACGAACTCGGACGCATGCGGCGTATTCTTTGCCGGCATGACAGGATATTATTCATGCGCGCTTTGGATAGGCCACGACAACTATAAGCCCCTCGTCAGCAACGCGACCGGCGGCACTTACGCAGCTCCCCTTTGGGCGAGTGTAATGTCCAAGGTGCACGAGGTGACGGGCAAAACGCAGGCGATTTCTATAATCTCGGGCGACTATTCATCCTTCGGCTTAGTCAGAGCCGAAGCCTGCTCTGTAAGCGGCATGAGACCCACAAACGCCTGCCGAAACGACAATAAGGGCTATAAGCCAACGACGGACTATTACCTTAGCGGCACGCAGCCGACCGTGAACTGCAATATGCACATATTGGTTACGCTGTGCACGCGGTCAAACCGCCGCGCAACCGCTTACTGCGCGTCCACAAAGACCGTCGGCGTTATATACATTCCCGAGGGGCATCCCCTCAGGAT
>JAFPYA010000047.1 GCA_017412445.1 Clostridia bacterium | reverse complement strand
CTCGCTGACGCTCGGCCACCTTCCCCTCTATGGGAAGGCTTTACGCGCTCTCAAGGGTGAAGGCTCTCCAAAAGGCTTCCCCTTGAGGGCGCGAAGCGCGGTTCGGGGGTGAATTGACGTCCAGTGGACGTCAAGAGCCGAACCGTGACCGAGCCCGCAGGCGAGAAGCTGTCAGCCGCAGGCTGACTGATGAGGTGTCCGTATGACGACCATATTGCTTTTTTTACGCAATCCCGCAGCCGCCCGCCACCTCCTCCCCCCTTCGCCGTTAAAATTTCATGCGGCGGTTACTAAAAACCGATTTTGTGCTATAATTTCGCGCGGGTGATGGCTATGAAACGGATTTGTCCCGATTATTACGCTGCTTTCCGCTGCAAGCAGGGTGCGTGCCGCCGCGCCTGCTGTACGCTCTGGCCCATTACCGTGTCGCTCAGGGAGTACTACCGCCTGCTTGGCATGGAGTGCTCAGGGGAAATGCGAAGGCTGATAGACATGGCGCTTGATCCCCTTCCCAGACCCACGGACGAGGAGTACGCCTGCCTTTCGCCGCGCTTTGACGGCGAGTGCCGCCTGCGCGCCCCGGACGGCCGCTGCCGGATACATATGGAGATGGGCGAAAGCGCGCTGCCCGAGGTCTGCCGCCTCTATCCCCGCGGCATACGCAACGACGTCTTTCCCTCCGCCGCCTGCGCGGGCAGCTGCGAGGCGGTGGTGGAAATGCTTATGAAGCGGCCTGAGCCCATAAAATTTGTGTGCGCGGACGATGATATTCAGGTTTCTGAGGGCGACAAGGCGGGCGCGGAAGCCGCGCTTAACGCCGCGCAAGGCCTGCTTGAAAGCATATATGTATTGCAGGACCGCGCCGTGTCCCTGCCTGAGCGCATAAGGCGGCTCGGCCAAAAGATGGGCGTCGGCCTCTGCTCAGAGCCATTTATTGAAATAAAACACTGCGACAGTGCGCGCCTTATCTCCGCCGCCCTGAGCCTGCTTGCCGGCGCGAGCAGGGCGGGGGGCAGCGTGAAGGAATACGGCCTAAAAGCGCAAAAGCGCCTGTTCGGGGAGAAAAATAACCTTTTTCAGCCCGAGGAAGCCCTTTCGCGCCTTGCCGCTTCTTCAACACAGCTCAATGCCGCGCGCCCGTATATGCCCTTCACGCTTGAGCACCTCATTGTGAACCACATGTTTTTTACCCGCTTTGGCTTAAACCGCCTGCCCAGGGAGGACAGCTGGCTGTCGCTTTCGGGCATATACATCGTATTGAGGCTGCTGTGCCTCGGAAACCCGGAGTGCATTGAAAGCGACGCAGTTCTTGCAGACCTGTTCGCCTCGGCGTTCCGCCTCATGTCCCACACGGACTCCGAGCGGCTTATTGCGCTGTTCATAAAGCAAAACGGCATCGAAAGGGACGTTTACGCGCTTATGCAAATTTAAATAAACAAAACCGCGGGCGGGCTTTTGCACCCGCTCGCGGCATTACGCGCGTTAAACGTTATTCCTGAGTATCGTCGCTGTTCTCTTCCTCATTCCCGTCTTCCGCGTTTTCCTGAGACTGGCGGAAGGCCTGACGGTTCAAAAACGCTTCGCGGTCAAACGCGGGAGCGGCGCTTGCCTTCTGTTCGCTCTTTGCGCTCTCTTCATTTACGGGCAGCTCCGCGTTAAAGGGATCGCTGACCTTGTTGTTTATGAGATGGTTGCGGATGTCCATGGTGTTCTTGACCAGATTTATGAACATCATGAATATCTCATATATTACGCGCAGCATTATGGGGCCGAACACCAGCAGGGTGATGCCGTAATAGCCGTACCATCTGGTGTAGCTGCTGCTGTAGTCGTAATAGTAGCTGTAGCTGTAGCGGGTTTCGAACCAGAACAGCATTAACACACCCAGAAGAATGGAGAGTATAGTGCTGAACACGTACAGGAAGTGAAGTATCTTCTCTATGAGCAGGTATTCGCTCGAAAGCAGCTTTCTTACCGTCTTAAAGAAGCCGTTGAGCTTGTCCTTTCTCTTTTGGGGAAAGACCAGTATGAACATCACTATTGTGGCCGCGAGCGCAAGTATCGTCGCTATGATCGACACTACAGATATATATCCCATAAAACAACCTCCGATTCAGCTTGTGTGGATTTATCCAACACCTGTGCCTCATAATATATCAGAAATTGTTTTCACAAGTTTTAAGCATTAAAGAAAATAATATTAATATGGCCGCGGGCGCGGCGCGTTTTTTCGCCTGATGCCGCCCGAAATATATTGATTTTTGCGTTCATTTACTATATACTCGTGTTATAAAGAGTGCGGAGGGACTTGCGTGATGAAAAGATTTTTGGCATCGGTCATCTGCCTTATGCTCCTTGCGGGCGCGTGCCTTGGCGAGGGCACGCTGAGGTTAGAGTTTGAGGACGGTCAGACGTTTGGCGGCGCTGAGATAAGCGGCCAGTGGGTGAGCGGCTTTAAGAAAAAGGGCGACGGCGTGAGCGTGTCGTTTGAGATAGAGGAGGGCGGCCTTTACGACATAAGCGTGATACAGGCCAGCTACTCCGGCATTATGAAAAACGACTTGCTGCTCGACGGCGAAAAAATAGCCGAGATAGTGGCCGAGGGCAATCAGTTGAGCCCCTACACGGTAGAGGGCGTGCAGATGGACGCGGGCGCGCACGAGCTTTCGGTGATGTGCAACTACGGCTGGATACGCGTGGACGCAGTGGAAATCACAAAAACGCCCGAGCTCAACAGGGGCAACTACACCGTGAGCGACGCGCTTTGCAACCCGAACCCCTCCAAGGAGGCGGCGGAGCTGTTTACGTGGATATGCGACAACTACGGCGTAAACATGATCTCGGGCCAGTATCTGGACGAGGGCGAGTACGGGCGCGAGCTCGGCGCGATAGCGGAGGTCACGGGCGGGCTGTACCCCGCGCTTTTGGGGCTGGACATGATGAACTATTCGCCCTCGAGCGTGAGCCTCGGCTCCTACCCCGTCAGCGTGGATCAGGCGCTGGAGTACTGGAAGCAGGGGCATATAATCACCTTCTGCTGGCACTGGGTCGCCCCCGAAAAGTATCTGAACGTGAACGGCAACGCCTGGTGGAGCGGCTTTTACACCGACAGCACGAGCTTCAACCTCGCCAAGGCCTTGAGCGGCGAGGACGCGGAGGGCTACAATTACCTCCTGCGCGACCTTGACGCCATCGCCCGGCAGCTCACCCGCCTTCGTGACGCGGGCGTGCCCGTCATATGGCGACCCCTGCACGAGGCCAGCGGCGGCTGGTTCTGGTGGGGCGCGAGCGGCAAGGACGCCTACATAGAGCTCTACCGCCTCATGTACGATAAGTTCACAAACGAGTACGGCCTCAATAACCTGATCTGGCTCTGGAACGGCCAGAGCGCGGCGTGGTACCCCGGCGACGACGTGGTGGACATAATAGGCGAGGACCTCTACCCCGGCAAGCACGTGCACACGAGCCAGAGCGCGGCCTTCGCCAAGTGCTTGAAATACACGCAAATGAAAAAGCCCATCTTCTTAAGCGAGTGCGGCTGCGTGCCCTCGCCCGAGGAGTGCATAAAGGACAACAGCCTCTGGGGCGCGTGGGGCACGTGGTGCTACGAGTTTGTGCTGGATGCAAACGACAACTATTCCGGCGAGTACACGAGCGCCGAAAAGCTGAGGGAATTCTACGCCCATGAAAACGTTATAACCCT
>JAFPYA010000046.1 GCA_017412445.1 Clostridia bacterium | reverse complement strand
TCTCAAGGCTGGGCACGCAGGATGAGTAACACTTGTGAGGCGTTCGCCGCGTCCCTTTTGAGCCTTTCGCTTGAAGCAGGCTCCGAGGACAGGGTGCTTAATGAAATAGCGGAAGCGGGCAAGGCATTCGCGGCCGAACCCGCCGGGCTTAAATTGCTTACGGGCTACGCGCTGACAAAGGACGAAAAGGCCAAAATGCTCGATGCCCTGTTTTACGGCAAAATGGACAGGTATCTTTTGTCGACCGTAAAAATTATGGCCGAAAGGTGCATAATCGGCCAGTACGCTCATTTTGCCCGCCACTACGAAAAACTGTACAACGAGGCAAAGGGCATACTGGTGGTCGAGGCCTGCTCCGACAGGGAACTGAGCGAAAAACAGAAAGAGGCGCTGACACAGCGCATGGCCGTACTGACGAACAAAAAGATAAAGCTCGTTACGCGCGTCGACCCCAAAGTACTTGGCGGCCTCAGAATAGAATATGACGGCAAGCGCATAGACGACACCGCGCGCCGCAGGCTTCAAAACATCGCTTCGGCGCTTGCGCGCGGCGAAGCATGACAGAAAGCGGGGACACAAATGGGCTTCACCTCGGACGATATAGTAAAGGTTCTGCGCGAGCAGATCAAAAATTACGACAACCGCCTCCACACCGACGAGACCGGCACAGTGATACTGGTCGGCGACGGCGTGGCGCGCGTAAGCGGCCTTGACAAGTGCATGGCGGGCGAGCTCATAGAGATGCCAAACGGCTCCTACGGCATGGCGCTCAACCTTGAGGAGAGCACCGTGAGCGTGGTTATACTGGGCGACGACCGCGGCATTCGCGAGGGCGACACGGTCAGGCGCACGGGACGCGTGGTCAGCGTGCCCGTGGGCGAGGCGCTCATAGGCCGCGTGGTGGACGCGCTGGGGCGGCCAATAGACGGCAAGGGCGAAATCGCGGCCGAAAGGTACGACCCCATAGAGCACAGGGCGCCCGGCATCATAGAGCGCCGCCATGTGGACACGCCGCTTGAGACGGGCATAAAGGCCATAGACTCCATGATACCCATAGGCAAGGGACAGCGCGAGCTGATAATAGGCGACCGCCAGACCGGCAAGACCACTATCGCCACCGACACGATACTCAATCAAAAGGGCAAAAACGTAATCTGCGTGTACGTTGCGATAGGCCAGAAGCGCTCTACCGTAGCTCAGGTGGTGCAAAGCCTGACGCTCAAGGGCGCGATGGATTACACCATAGTCGTCTCCGCCACGGCGGGCGAGCTTGCGCCCATGCAGTACATAGCGCCCTACACCGGCTGCACCATGGGCGAATACTTCATGAACAGGGGCGGCCACGTGCTGGTGATATACGACGATCTGAGCAAGCACGCGGTGGCCTACCGCGCGATTTCGCTGCTCATACGCCGTCCTCCCGGACGCGAAGCCTACCCCGGCGACGTGTTCTATCTGCATTCGCGCCTGCTGGAGAGGGCCGCGCAATTGAGCGACAAGCTTGGCGGCGGCAGCCTCACCGCCCTGCCTATAGTTGAGACGCAGGCGGGCGACATATCCGCCTACATTTCCACAAACGTGATTTCCATTACCGACGGGCAGATATTCCTTGAAACCGAATTGTTCAACTCGGGCATTATGCCCGCCGTGAACCCGGGCATATCGGTCTCCCGCGTGGGCGGCGACGCCCAGATAAAGGCGATGAAAAAGGTGTCCGGCTCGCTTAAGTTGCTTTATTCCCAGTACCGCGAGCTGAAGGCCTTCGCCCAGTTCGGCAGCGACCTCGACGCGGACACAAAATCGAGGCTGGCGCTGGGCGAGCGCATAGTGGAGGTGCTCAAGCAAAAAAACGAGGCGCCCATACGCACCGCCCTTCAGGTGTGCATCATCTACGCGGTGGTAAACGGGCTGCTAAGCGACATCCCCGCCGAAAAGATCGCCGCCTTTGAGCAAAGGCTGTACGAAATAATGGACCTGAGATATTCGGGCGCGCTCGACTCGATAGAAAAAACCGGGCTGCTCGATCAGGAGAGCGAAGCAAAAATAAAGCAGGCGCTCGAGGAAGCCAAGCGCGACTTCGTCCTCCCCGAAGCGTGAGGTGCAGTAAATGGGCAGCGCTTCCATTAAGGAAATCAAAAACCGCATACACTCCATAGAAAACACGCGGCAGATAACCTCGGCCATGCAATTGGTCGCGGCCGGCAAGCTCAGAAAGGCGCAGGCGCGCATCGAGGCCTCCCGCCCGTATTTCCGCATAATCTACAGCATGCTGCAGGATATAATCGCCAAAACCGGCGACATGAGCCTGCCCTACCTCGAGGCGAAAAACCCAGGCGCGGGCGTGCTGTACGTGGTAATCGCGGGCGACCGCGGGCTGGCCGGCGGCTACAACAGCGCGATACTCAAGGCGACATACGCCCACATGCAGGGCAGGCAGGTGAGCGTATTGCCCATAGGCAAGCGGGCGAGGGACTTTTTCACCGCGCGCGGCGTGCCTCTCGTGGACGAGAGCTTTATAATCGCCGAAAACGTGAGCATCGCCGACTGCTTCACAATGGCAAAGAATATTTGCCGCGAGTTTGAAAACGGCGCGTACAGCGAGGTCAGGCTCGCCTACACCGAGTTCGTCTCCGTGCTCACTCAGCAAAGCGCCGCGATCAAGCTTTTGCCGCTTGCAAAGGAAGAGGCCGCAAAGCCCGCCGTTGCCCTCGACATCTGCTACGAGCCGGACAGCGAAACCGCGTTCAAGGCCATGATACCCGAGTACATAGGCGGCGTGATATACGGCGCGCTGTGCGAAAGCCGCGCCTCAGAGCAGGCGGCGCGCCGCAGCGCGATGGACACCGCCACGCAGAACGCGGACGAAATGATCGACACTCTTTCCCTCAAATACAATCAGGCGCGGCAGGCCGCCATCACTCAGGAGATCACCGAGATAGTGGCGGGCTCGTGACGCAAAAGGAGTTCAGACCATGCTAAACAACATAGGTTCGGTAATACAGGTAATGGGGCCTGTGCTGGACATACGCTTTGACGAGGGCCGCATGCCCGAGCTTTTGAACGCGGTTCAAATAGAATTGAACGGCCAAACGCTCGTGGCCGAGGTGGCGCAGCACATAGGCGACAACGTGGCAAGGTGCATCGCCATGTCCTCCACGGACGGCCTCACCCGCGGCAC
>JAFPYA010000045.1 GCA_017412445.1 Clostridia bacterium | reverse complement strand
TCGTTGACCTCGAGCAGCGTCATGTCGCTGGAGCCGGTCACGTTGATAAGCACAGCCCTCGCACCGTCGATGGAGGTTTCAAGCATCGGGCTGGAAATGGCAGCCTTGGCGGCCTCGATCAGCCTGTTCTCTCCGCTGCCGGTGCCAATGCCCATGTGAGCCATGCCGCGGGATTCCATGACCGTGCGCACGTCGGCAAAGTCGAGGTTTATCATGGCGGGCAGCGCAATAAGATCGGAAATGCCCTGAATGCCCTGGCGCAGCGTGTCGTCCGCGATTCTGAACGCATCGGACATGGTAGTCGCCTTATTAACTATCTGAAGCAGCCTGTCGTTGGGCACGACCACGAGCGTATCCACGTTGGTTTTAAGCTCGGCGATGCCTTTTTCGGCGTTCTTCATGCGCTGACGGCCTTCAAAGAGGAAGGGCTTTGACACTACGCCAATGGTGAGTATGCCCTGCTCACGGGCGACCTCCGCTATCACGGGCGCCGCGCCTGTGCCGGTACCGCCGCCCATGCCGCAGGTAACAAACACGAGGTCCGCACCCTGCACGAGCGCGCTCAATTCATCGCGGCTCTCCTCAGCGGCGCGCTTGCCCACCTCGGGATTTGCGCCCGCGCCGAGACCCTTGGTCAGCTTTTCGCCGATTTGTACCTTATTTGAAGCCTTTGAAAGCGCAAGCGCCTGCTTATCGGTGTTTACCGCGATAAACTCGACTCCTCTTAAGCCGCTGTCAACCATGCGATTGACGGCGTTCGTTCCGGCGCCACCCACGCCAATGACCTTTATGGTCGCAAAGTTCGTAGTTTCAAATTCGTAATCCAGCACAAGGCATCCCCCTTAGTAAAGTTTAGTCATCGTCATCGCTGTGTGATTTACTGAATATTCCTTTAAATGTATCCATAACCCTCATAGGCAAGGTCTCTTGTTCGTCGTACCTTTGCTCTATAGAATCAAAGATCAGATCCACCAGTCCCAGTACGCTTGCGTATTCGGGACTTCCGAGCTTGTTGGACTGTATGTCAACAACCTCAACTCTGCGGCCTATATAGCTTTCAAGATAGTCCGCACCGCCCCTGAGCATCGCTATGCCGCCGCCCGTGAGATAGACCTTGCTTCTGGGCGAAAGGAATGTTTGCGCGTCCTTTACGGTCAATTCTATCATGCGACAGAGCTTTTCAAGCGCCACAGTAACCATGGAGCAGACGAGTTCCGCTTTATACTGTATGCGCCTGCCGTCCTTGTCACGGCAGACGGGCGGCTTTATCATTTCCTTTATGTCGTCGCTTATGACCGCGCTGCGCTTGAGCTGTTCGGCTTCGTCGTAGCGGATTTCAAGCTCGTCCGCCAGATGTGTCGTTATGTCGTTTCCTCCGCAGGGCAATACGGCGTGGTAAACCATTGCGTCGCCTCTGAGCACCGAAAACTCAGTATTGTACATGCCAGAATCGATAAAGATGCAGTTCTGATCCCTGTCGTTTGGGTTGGTGCCAAGCAGCTGCTCGCCAAAGGTCGGGGACAAAAAGCCGTTTATGGTTATGCCCACATGACCCATTATGTCCCGCATATCGTCCACAAAGTCGGCGCCCGCGGTGATGAAGCTCATTTTTGCGCTCAGAAAGTCGCCCTTGAGCCCCTTGGGGTCCATCGTCTTTGTGCCCCTGTCCACGCTGTACCACGCGGGCGAACGATGAATTACAAAATCATCGTTCTCCTTGAAGCGCAGCATTTCGGCGGCCATGTCCTCCACGGCCTGTATGTCTTCTATCCTTACGCGCCCGTCCGTAGAGCGAATGGGCACCTCTGCGTCCGCGGTCTGCACATGTATAAACTCGCAGGGTACGCCTATATATATATCCTTTATTGGCGTGCCCGCGTTACTTTGAGCCGCGATTATTGAATTATATATC
This sequence comes from Clostridia bacterium, assembly GCA_017412445.1. GTDB lineage: Bacteria > Bacillota > Clostridia > Christensenellales > Aristaeellaceae > RUG14130. The sequence goes on along the minus strand of JAFPYA010000045.1, from coordinate 12,748 downwards.
GCCTTATTCAGGTTATCCCAGTCGACCCAATCCCCCGAATTATATCCCGCATAGTCCACCTTGCCGCAGCTTACAATTTCACAGTGGTTGTTTTTAGAGCTGCTTTGCGCGATAACGGTAACAATTTTCGAGGTGCCGAACTCGATAGCCGCTATCCGTGTCTTCATCTATTTCTCCCGCCTTTAAAGCGTAAAACACTCATACCGTATAACCTTCTCTATTATACAATATCGAAATCAAATTGTAAATATCTTTTTGGTGAATATTTCGGAACTATTACAAATATTTTTCTATTTTCCTTTTATGAGTTGGAAATCGTCATCGTCCTCATCCCAGTAAACGTTGCCGTTGACAGCGATTATCTCGCCCGAGGCCTTCTGAGAGCCCTTCTCTATAAGCACCTGCACCGAGGCGGCTATGTCCTTTTCCATCGTGTCCTCGTACCACAGGGAAAGCTTCACAGGTATATTGTATACGCTGAACAGCCAGACCTCCTTGTTGTCGGCCATGTAGATATCGGTAAAGTAATTTTGCCACGAGCCCATGTAGATGATTTTTAAGACCTTCATCGCATTTTCGAGCCGTCCGTCCGTGCTGTAATCGCGGGCGATCTGCCCCACCGTGGTGTTTCTCAGGTTCACGCCGTTTATAAGTATGTACGTGCCCTTTGTGTAGGTGGACTTTTTTTCGACAATGTATTGCTCGCTGTCTATTGTGAGGTAGCCGGCGCCCGTGCTTATCACCGCCATGGGCACGCGCGCGGAGATGACGAGCTCCACGCCCGTGCGGCTCGTCTTATTGATCCCGTCGAGCTCATAGCCGCCCAGCGAAGCTATGCCGTCGCGGGCGCTTATGCGCCACTCGTTCATCTCGCTCATTTTTCGATTTGTCACGCCCGATATGCGTATGAAATCGATGTCGCTGAAACCGTCATTCTGTGCCTTTTGCGCAGCGATACCCGAATACGTCACCGTAACCTTTTCGACGCGAACGGGCTTAAACAGAATTACAAGGAGGACAATCACCAATATAACGACAACGGCGGCTATTGCCAAGTTGGGTATATCGAATTGCTTGCGTTTGGGTTTGGCGGCCATAGTCTTATCCTCCTCGTAATTTTTTGCGCATCGGGTGGTTTTTAATTCATTTCATTGACTATCCGTTTGAATTCCTCGCCCCTGTGTTCAAAGTCTCTAAACATATCAAAGCTCGCGCAGGCGGGAGAAAGCAACACGTTCCAGCCCTCAGAGGCGTGCTTTCTCGCCTCTGCAATTGCCTTTTCAAAGTCGTGCCCCACGTATTCAAAATCGGTAAAGCCGGCCTTGGAAAGCGCTTCGCCTATCGTTTCGCCCGTATCGCCCAAAAGCACGGCGTACTTTATGTTTGAGGCGGCTATGATCTTCGACATGGGAAGATAGTCGCTGTTCTTCACTGAGCCGCCGAGCAGTATGACCGTGGGTACCTTCATGCACTCTACGGCTTTGATGGTGGAATCGGGATTTGTGCCCTTGGAGTCGTTTATATAGCTTATACCCTCAAAGCTCCTCACAAATTCGATCCTGTGCTCTACGCCTTTGAAGGTTTTTAACGTCCAAGTGATTATTTCGTCGCTTGCGCCACCGAGCTTTGCGGCTGCCACTGCTGCCAGCGCGTTCTCAAGGTTATGATGACCGGGTATGTAGATTTCATCGGTCTTAAGCAGCTCGGTTTCATTTTTGCCGTCGTTCCATATCACGCGGCCGTCTTCAGTCGCGTATGCGCCCATAACCTTTTGTTTCGCCGAGAAAAAGTACACGTCACAGGCAGCATTTTGAGCCATTTTTCGCGTCAGCGGGTCGTCATAGTTGAGTATCACGCAATCGCCCGGTTTCTGGTTAAGGAACACCCTTTCCTTAATTCGGCCATAGTTTTCCATGGTCTTGTGACGGTTAAGGTGATCTTCGGTAAGGTTGAGTATGAGCGATATATGCGGTCTGAAGCTGTCTATGGTTTCAAGCTGGAAGGAGCTGAGCTCGCACACGGTCACGCTGTCTTCATTCGTTTCGAGCGCGTGCGCGCTGTAGGGCTCGCCTATGTTGCCCACGACGAACGTCTCTTTGCCGACGTTTTTGAATATCTCGCCTATCAGGGTGGTGGTCGTGGTCTTGCCGTTTGTGCCGGTTACGCCGATCAGCAGTCCCTTTGAAAAGCGATACGCCAATTCGATTTCGCTTATGACCTCGACGCCCTTCTCGCGGGCGAGCTTTGCCGCCTTGTGGTCTGCCGGTATGCCGGGACTTATGACGAGGGTATCAATGTCATCAAGCAGAGTCATTACGTCCTCGCCCAGACGGTTTTCATATGTCAGCCCATCAAGAGGCTTAAGATCGTTTGCAAGCTGATCGGTGGTCTTTAAGTCGTTAATGCGTACAAAAACGCCGCGCTCGCATAAAAGCTTGGCGGCGGCGATTCCGCTTTTTGCTATTCCCCAGACAAGTACACGCTTCATTTTTCCTCCCATGCTACGCAAACAGTATCAGCGCTGCCGCGCAGCCTATCACGGTAATTATGTTGTAGAGGTTCACTACCCGCGTTTCGGGCATTCCGCCCAGTTCCAGATGATGGTGGTACGGCGACATGCGGAACAGCTTGCGTCCCTTGTGCCGCTTCATGTACCAAAGCTGCAATATATCCGACAGAGAGCTGATCACCATCGTTACACAGCAGAACGGCAGCAGCAGCGAGCTGCCGGTGACCGCCGCACAACCTGCCAGCGCGCCGCCGATGCCCAGCGACCCCACATCGCCCAGTATGACTGTTGCGGGGTGAGTGTTGTACTTCAAAAAGCCGAACACCGCCATGCTCATGCACAGCATGAATATGCCCACGTTCATCAGGCTGCCGTTGCCGGTCTTGGAGCCTTCGATAAATGCGTAGGCGCTTACGGTGGCAAGCGCAATGGTGCTGTTGCCGCTGAGCAGGCCGTCGAGCCCGTCGAGTATGTTTGCGGAGTTATCTGTCGCAACCATTATGAAGGTCATAACGGGAATGTACAAAACGCCGATGTTGAGCTTGACGGAGGTGAAGGGCAGCGCAAAGCGCGTATCGATCGGCTTAATAAAATATGCCGCGCAGGAGAGCGCCAGAGCGGCAATTATCTGCAAGGCAAACTTCTGCTTAACACTCAGCCCCATGGAGCGGTGCTTGTCCACCTTGAGATAGTCGTCAATAAAGCCCACGCAGCCAAACGCGAGCGTGGAAAGCGCGCAGAACAGCACGAGCAGACCGTTTGTGTTCTTATGATAAAAGCCGAAAGCGACGCCTGCGATAACGCCCGAGAGTATCACTCCCACACCGCCCATTGTGAGCGTGCCCTGCTTTGAAAGATGGCTCTGAGGCCCCAGCTCGTTTATCGTCTGGCCTACCCTGAGCTTCCTGAGCACCGGCAGGCTGACATAGCCCGCCAGAAGCGAAAGCAGCAGTGCGCTAAGACCCGCTATCACGTAGTATCTCATATATGCTCCTCAGATTTCATTAAGCAGCTCGTGCACGATGACCTTTTCGTCAAACGGATGCTTTACGCCGTTGATTTCCTGGTAGGTTTCGTGTCCCTTGCCCGCGAGCACCACGGTGTCGCCCGGGCGGGCATTTGCCAGCGCATAGCTTATGGCCTCGCGGCGGTTTTCTATCACGATGTATTTATCGGTCACGGGCTTGATTCCCTCGACTATCGCGTCGATTATGCTCATCGGCTCTTCATTTCGGGGATTATCGCTGGTAATGACGCAAAAGTCGGCAAGCATGCCGCCGATTCTGCCCATAATGGGGCGCTTGAGCTTGTCCCTTCCGCCGCCGCAGCCGAACACGGCAATGAGCCGCTGCTTCGTGGACTGGCGCAGGGATTTGAGCACGTTTTCGAGCGCATCCGGGGAATGAGCGTAGTCGAGTATGACCCTGTAGGGCGTGTGCGTGTCGAGCAGCTCCACACGGCCAGGAACGTTGGCAAGCGACTCAAGGCCGTGCTTTATGCCATCCATATCTACGCCCAGCTTGTCGGCTATCGCCGCGGCCATAAGCGCGTTGTAGACGTTGAATATACCGCTCATACGCAGGCTTACGCGCTCGCTCGCCCTGTTATGGAAGGTGAGAGTGAACGCCACGCCGGTCTCGGTGACCTCGATTTCCTTGGCGTAAATATCGGCCTTTTCGCGTATGCCGCACTTGATAAACCTCGTGCCGAGACCGCGAACGGCGCTGTAGACGCGCTCGTCGTCCACGTTTATAACCGGCTCATCCGCCATGGGCAGAAATCTAAGCTTGGCCTCGAGGTATTTGTCCATCGTGCCGAAATAATCCAGATGATCCTGGCTGAAGTTTGTGAAGCCGCCGCCCGCAAAGTGTATGCCATCTATCCTGTGCATATCCAGCGCGTGGGCAGAGACCTCCATAATCACGTACTCAACGCCCGCGTCTGCCATTTCGCGCAGTATCTTGTGAAACTCCACGGGGTCGGGCGTGGTCATGCCGGATTCGTATTCCCTGTCCCCCACCAATACGCACACAGTGCCTATCAGACCGGTCTTGTGACCTGCAGCCGTAAGTATGCTTCTGAGCATGAAGCTCGTGGTGGTTTTGCCCTTTGTGCCGGTTATGCCGACCATTTTGAGCCTGTCGGCGGGTCTGCCAAAAAACTCGGCGGCAATATGGCTCATGGCGACGCGCACGTTCTCCACCTTTATCTGAGGCACGTTCAGGTCGAGCACTCTTTCGACCACGAGCGCCGCGGCGCCGTTTGCAATCGCCTGAGGCGCAAAATCGTGAGCATCGCTGTGCATGCCGCTGACGCAGAAGAACAGCGCCCCGGGGCACTTCTTTCGCGAGTCGGTAAGGAGTGCCTCTATGGCGACGTTTTCGTCGCCGATAATCTCAAAGTGACCCGGCAAGCTGCGGGTCAGGTGCTTCAAAGTCATGTCTTACGTTTATCTCCCTGCGGTCTGATTTTCGCCGCCCATATTCAGGGCGATGCTCTGAGACGGGCGCACCATGTAGAGGCGCTCCTCCGCCTTCTGGCAGATTACCTCGCTGCGGCTCTCCATCTCGAGCGTGCGGCTCATCGCCTCTATGCTCTCGCGCAGCTCCTCAGAGCGGCGGGTCGTGGCCTCAAGCCGGGATTTCTCGGCGTTGCTGCTGATAAGCATAAACACGCACACAAGTGCCACCGCGACTAACTCGGCAACGGCTATCTTGGGCAGCCAACGCTCGGCATTGCGCCACGCGGATTTGGGTGCAGGCTTATTCATCTGGGTCTTTCGGGCAGTCTGAACCTTGCGCACGGGCTTTTTGTCCTGCCAGGTATATGGCTTCTTGCCGCTGCCGTTAAGTCTCTTAGCTTCGCTCATTGCTCAGACTTCCTTTCGTTTATGTCCTTATTGCCGGAAAAATAGTTTTCGTAGAGGTAATCCAGAGCCTCTTCCTCTTCAGTGTCGCTCATCATGACCATGTCGCTGCGGAAGCGCTCGGCGTTCCAGATTTCGAGGTTGCTGCCTACACCGACCAGCACCACCTCGCCGCCCTCGGTGAGGCCGTAGTCCTGCCTGACCGCCTGCGGGATCAGCACTCTGCCCTGCGCGTCGGTGTTGTAATCGGCAAAGGTGCTGCTGAATATCAGTCTTAGCAGCCTGTGCGCGCGCCTGTCAGCCTCCGGGATGCGCCTGAGCGTCGCGCTCTTTATCTCCCAATCCTCCTTGCGGTAAAAGGCAAGGGTCTTTAAATCGCTGGACGGAGAAATTACAAAATTGCTGCCGAGGCTGTCACGATAGCCCTGAGGGAGGAACAGTCTGCCTTTTGCGTCAATAGTGAGCAAGCTTCTGCCGTTAAACTCAGCCATGACGCGCACCTCCCTTTATTGATTGCCATTATTATACCACATTTATACTATTAATTTCTACATTGTTCTACATTTTCCCACTCAAAAAACGGTATTTTATGTGTTAATATTACGTTAACTTTGAAACTCGCGTGTGATCGTTCCAAAATCGCTTGTGGATAAATTGTGGATAAGTCTTTTGGTGTCAAAAAGCCCGCCAATAGGTCGGGCTTTGATGAAAACGAATCGCTTCAGAACGCTCTACGCAAAAGTTATTGCATCTTTGAATACGGCTAAAGGTTTTCTGAGATCAATACAAAAAAGCACAGCCTCTCAGCTGTGCTAAAATGGATTTTTTAAATTATGCGCGTCCTCAGGTTATAGGTATCAATTTAAAGTCCGTACCGTCGCAGGAGGCCTGATGGTATATGACTGAATTGTGCTCTCCTCTGAAGGCACCCTTGAGTGCCGCGCCGTGCAGATGACCGTAGATAACATGCTTAACGGGATAAGCCTCAATCAGGGCGGTGACCTGCGTATCGGTGCAGGCCTCGGTCAGGGGCGGATAGTGCATCATACAGATTATTTCACCGCCGTTTGAGATACGCACAGCGTCGTCCAGCGACATCCTGAGCCTGCCGAGCTCCCGCTTGTATATACGCTCGTCGTCCGCGTCTGTGCCCTCGCCCGGCAATATCCAGCCTCTGGTGCCGCAAAATGTCACGCCATCAAGCTTAAGGGCATCGTTTTGCAGCGCGTACATCCCCTCCGGCAGGGCGTCCCTCACTCTGCTGATGGAGCTCCACCAGTAATCGTGGTTGCCTCTGATGAGCACCTTTCTTCCGGGCAGAGCCGCCACGCATTTGAGATCCGCGAGCGCATCATCAAGCTGTATCGCCCAGCTGAGGTCGCCCGGCAAAAGCACTGTATCCTCGGCGCTGACCTTGCTCAGCCAGTCCTCGCTTATACGTTCAAAATGGCGCTCCCAATGGGCGCCGAACACGTCCATTGGCTTATCGTCGATGCTTGACAGGTGCAGGTCCGAAATGGCAAATACTCTCACCTTCAAACCTCGTCGTAGTCGTCCTTGAAGTCGTCGTCCTCGTCCTCGTCGTCCGTCTTCTCTTCCTCTTCCTCTTCTTCGTCCTCGTCGTCGAACAATTCGTCTGCGCCGAAGGTGCGCGCTTCCTCGTCGTTCACGTTCATCTCTATCTCTTCCATGGAAGAAACGGAGTCGATGTCCAAATCGCGGCTGCTGGGATCGGTGCCGTCGTCCTCGGCGATGCTGTTTTCGGCGCGGCGCTGAATCTCCTTAAGGCAAAAAGCGCAGACCTCCTGTCCGGGAATGACGGGGTTTTCGCCGCATTCGGAGCAAAGCTCGATCATCTCGTCGGCTTCCTTTTCACCCTTGACGTCCTTCCGGCACACGGAGCACATCACTTCGTTTTCATACATATAATTCAGTTCGCATCTGGGGCATTTAATGAGCTTCATAGGTTCCTCCGGTCAGAATATATTCAACGTATATATTACACAAAATCTTTAGATTGAAAACCACTTGACGGCATTATTTTATGTTAAATTTTTATTATATACCATGTAGCCGGCTTTTTCCTGTCCTCCAAGACCCTGACAGAGGTTCATCGAGGCGGTATTTTGCCTGTTTATAACAGACAGCTCTGCCGTTTCCGTGCCTGAGGTGATAAAGCTGTCGCATATCGCTGACACAAGGAGCAGCGCGCTTACATGCCTGAAGGCGTTATCGACCGTGTATATTGTAGCTATGCGTGAGCCGAGAGTAAGGGCGTAGCCCGTGTAGTTTCGCTTCTCGTCAAACACCACAAAGCTGTGCCGGGTCGAAACAGTAGGCAGGAGCTTTTCAGTCAGGCGTGTCATTATCATCTTGTGTTCGCCCGACGTCTGCCATACCGCGTCTGTGATGTTTGATGAAAACAATCCTCGCCTCACGTTTTCGACCCTGAGGTTGAGCCTTTGTGCAAACCTGTCGGCAGCTTTTTTGTACGGATTTGCGGCGGGTATCTTTACTTCAAAGGCTGCAAATTCGTTCAAGGGCGCGTAGCGCATTGAGCTTAAAGCCGCGCACTGCCCTACATCTGGCAAGGATGTAAACTCTCCCCTGAGCGCACCTTTGTCTCCCGGCAGGCGCTGTCCCATAAACCAGCCGCTGCCGTCCGGCGCTATCGGGCCGATTATCCCGGCACTGCCCTGCTCGCGCTGAAAGGCTTCCATCTGATATATAAGCTTTTCTGCGCCTTCGCCGTCGAGCAGCGCAAAATATCCCTTGCCTCCGGCAACCCACGTGAACAGGCGGCCCGAGGGCTTACCGTTATTCTCAGCGATAAGATAGGCCGCATTCTTTGAGCGCAAATACGACCAACCCTTAATGTATTTGCTTTCGGCTTTGGTGTAGCCAAGGCTTTCCGACATATTAAAAAAAGCCCTCAGCTGTGCTTTGCTTTGGGCTTTGATGATCTCAATCATATTGCTTAATCAATTCGCCTAAACGGCACACGTCGTTTATATAGATTTGCTTTAACGCGGGGTTGTATATGACGCTCGCGGGGTGATACATCGGGTAGAGCTTAAAGCCGCTCATTTCCATGATTTTGCCGTGCGCGTCGCCGATTTTGATGCTTTTGCCCGTAACTGCCTCGAGCGGTACGTTGCCAAGCGTCGCCACGATAAGCGGGCTCACAGTCTCGATTTCCCTTATCAGGAAAGGCCGGAACGCGCTTATCTCGTCGTTTGTTGGCTTGCGGTTTATATTTCTTCCGCTCTTGCCGGTTGTTGTCGGGCGGAATTTTACGGCGTTTGTAATATAGATTTCCTCGCGCCGTATGCCACTTAAAGCGAGCAGCTCATCAAGGTTTTTACCCGCCTTGCCCACGAAGGGTATGCCCTGCTTTTCCTCGTTTTCGCCGGGCGCTTCGCCTATAAGCATAAGCAAGGCGCCTGTATTGCCGCAGCCAAACACCAGCCGCTTATCCGGAAACAGCGCGGCTGTTTCTTTGTTCAACCTGTCAAGTTCCGCTGTCATTTTTGATTTCTTCCAGTTTTTGTTTTACCGCTTTAAAATCCTCCCAGGCATCGCGCTTTAGGGATGAATCCCTTAGCAGGGCGCTGGGATGATACGTCGGCATGAACCATACGCCCTTGCGCACTACCCAGCTGCCTCTCATGCGCGAAATGGGCGCTTCCTCCTGAAGGACGTATCTCATGGCCACCTTGCCGAGCAGCACTATGATTTTGGGTCTTACGAGCACGAATTGCTGCCTCAGATATCCCTTGCAGGCCTCCGCCTCGTCAGGCTCTGGGTTGCGGTTTCCGGGCGGACGGCACTTGACCACGTTGCAGATGTAAACCTCGGTGCGCTCCATGCCAAGAGCGTGTATCATCCTGTCCAAAAGCTGACCGCTTGCGCCCACAAACGGGCGTCCCTGCAGGTCCTCGTCCCGCCCCGGCCCTTCGCCTATAAACATAATGTCGGCGTTGGGATTGCCTTCTCCCGGCACGGTGTTTGTGCGCCTTTCGCACAGCCTGCACTTGTCGCAGTTTTTAATTTCTTCAGTCAGAAGCTGCCAGCTCGTGTTCATATCAGTTTGTATGGAGCACGCGGTCGATTATCTGGGTGAAAACACCAAAGCTGCTGTCCACATCGCCGCGCAGCCAGTTGAAAAGCTCTATGACCAGCACGACGCACAAAAAAGTGAGCGCAAGGCAGCCCAGCATCACGAGAAAGTCAACCAGTCCCGCGGCGATCTGAAAGCGCAAGCGCCTGCGCTTATACTCTCTTTTTGTTACCAGCTTTGCCATTTTACGCTCCTAAACGTAGTCCGCCCATTCCTTTTCAGGCGGCGTAGGCAGGTGATGCAATTGTCCTTTATCCGCCAGGCCTTCAAAGCTCAGTTGTCTAAGCGCCTCGTAGAGCACTATAGCCACAGAGTTTGAAAGATTGAGCGAGCGCGCCTCCTCCCGCATGGGGATTCTCAGGCATCTGTTGTAATTGTCGCACAAAAGCTGTTCGTCGAGTCCCTTGGTCTCCTTGCCGAATACCAGATAGTCGTCCCGCCTGTAGCTTGCCTTCGTATAGTCTCTCGGCGCCTTGGTGCTCAAAAAGTACATGTTAGCGCCGGGATTTCTTTCCAGAAAGTCCTGCATATTCTCATATACAGTATACTCCATAAGGTTCCAATAATCAAGCCCCGCGCGCTTCAAATGTTTGTCGTCGAGCACGAAGCCCAGCGGCTTTATGAGGTGAAGCTTTGCACCGGTTGCGGCGCAGGTGCGCGCGATGTTGCCCGTGTTTTGCGGAATCTCAGGCTCCACCAATACTATGTTCATCTGTTGCTCTCCGATAGCACGTATTTTTCGATGATTTGCGCTGCGCCGTCGAGCGAAGCGTCCGGCGCGATTATGTCCGCCGCGCTTTTGAGGCTTTCGGCGCCGTTTTCCATCGCGACGCTCAATCCAGCCGCGCTGAGCAGGCTCAGATCGTTCGCGCCGTCTCCCAGCGCAAGCACCTCTTCTTTTGAGATGTGCATAAGCTCCATGAGTTTCCCGAGCGCGCGGCCCTTGCCCGCGCCGTGAGCCATTATTTCCACATTGAACGAAAACGCTCCCGCGACGCCCAGCCCCTCGGCTGAGAACTCCGAGCGCAATTTATCAAGCAGCGCGGTGTCGTCGCTGTAGGCTTCAAATTTGTACGGCCTTTGAGTGCCGAGCGTGCGCATGGTTTGCATTTCGGCTTCTATGTCAAAGCCGCTCGTGCCGCTGGCTTCGCTTACACTTGCGCAGCTTGAACCGAAGCCGTTGGTTTCGGGCAGCGTGTATACCTTCGTGCCCACGTACGAGGTCATGAAGCAACCTGCCTTTATCAGCCGCTCACATACGCGCGTAGCGGTCGCCTCGTCTATGGTGTCCTCAAACACAGGGCTTTCGAACACGTGCGCGTCCACGCGGCCGCCGTTTGCCGATATCACGGGACAATCTATGCCCATGTCTTTAAACGGACGAATCGCGCCCTCGAACGTTCTGCCGCTCGCGGGCACGAATATTACGCCTCTGTTTACGCAGTTTATTATCGCGCGGCGCGTCCTTTCGCTCATGCGCTTGCCAAGCGGTATTAGCGTACCGTCGATATCCGCGGCAATCAGCTTAATCATCGTATCTCGCCTATCGCAAACAGCAGCCATTCGCCGTCGTCAAGCTCGACGAGGGCTTCAAGCACATTGCCCTCTGCGTCCTTCCAGGCGTAAAGCCTGCGCTGCCCCGCGTCGTCCTCGTCGGCAAGGTTCATGCACATTATTTCGCGCCCTTCACCGAGTATGGCGGTGAGCTCCTTCAGCTCTGTGCCCTGTTTAAAATTTCTGACCGATGCAAAGTCACCTTCGGTCGTGGCTGCCACTTCGCGTATATCTTCGTAATACAGGCCTTTGGCCTGAAGTCTGCCGCTTTCATAAAACGCAAGCAGCGCATCGCCGTAATTTAAATAGTCGCCAACCGCGGTGCCTACGCCATAGCGGGCGGTTACGTCTTCGTATGTGTCGGTCATGAGCACAGCCTCGTACACGGACTTGGGCGCCCCCGCCGCTGAAATGCACACTGCAAGCATCAACGCCAGCAGTATTGAAACGCTTCTCTTCATGCTTCCTCCGACAGGGTCGCCTTTTCAACCTTCATCAGCTTGCCTATGCCCGCGCCCGCAAGGTCGTTTTTGTCTGTGCAGGTCACAAGCGTCTGCACGCCCTCGAGGCGTTTTATCAGCTGCCTTCTGCGCTCAGGATCGAGCTCGCTCATCACGTCGTCGAGCATGAGCACAGGTGCCTCGCCGCTTTCGGCGGAGATTATTTCTATTTCACTTAGCTTCAGCGACAGCGCGCAGGTTCGCACCTGCCCCTGACTGCCGTACAGCCGCGCGTCCATGTCGCCTATGTATATGCCCATGTCATCGTGGTGCGCGCCCTTGCCCGTAGCGGCGCGGCGCAGGTCGCTCTCACGTGAAGATATGAGCGCAGACTTTATGCATTCGGCAGTCTCCGTTGTGCTCTCGCCGGGCGCGACGTTGGGCTCGTATTTGATTTCAAGCGTTTCCGCGCCGTTTGTGATGGATGAATGAATCTTTCTTGCGCACTCGTTCAGTCTTTCGCAAAAGGCCTTGCGGCTGTGGATTATTTCGCTGCCGCTCAGCGCAAGCTCGCTGTCCCAGAGATCCAGAGTCTCGACTGAAGCGTCGTTTAAGGCACAGTCCTTGAGCAGGGCGTTTCTCTGCTTGAGTGCGCGGTTGTAGCGCTGCAGCGCGTAATAATACGCCGGGCGCAGTTGGCTTAACTCCATGTCAATGAAGCGCCGCCTGACTGCGGGGCCGTCCTTCACCATGCGCAGATCCTCAGGCGAAAACAATACGCCGGTGATGTGCCCCAGCAGCTCGCCGGAGCGGCCTACAGGGCTGCCGTTCACCTTTATGCGGCGCTTACCCGCCTGATTAAGGGCGATTTCAACCTCGTGCGTGCCGTCCGCGCGCACGCCTGTCGCCTTTACATAGGCGGTGTCCTGCCCCATGCGGATAAGCTCACGGTCTCGCGAGGTGCGGTGGCTCCTGCCGGTGCAGCACAGGTATACCGCTTCGAGGATGTTCGTTTTGCCCTGCGCGTTGTCGCCCATGAATACGGTGACGCCCTCGCAGGGCTCTATGTACGCCTCTGAATAGTTTCGGTAATCCCTAAGTGTTATGGCTTTCAGGCGCATGATTTATGACTTTTTGCGGGCTTCCAGCTTTTTACGGGCCTCGGTGGCCAGTATCTTTTTGCGCATGCGGATGGATTTGGGCGTTATTTCTACCAGCTCGTCCTCATCTATGTAGTCCATGGCTTCCTCGAGCGTGAG
>JAFPYA010000044.1 GCA_017412445.1 Clostridia bacterium | reverse complement strand
GGTGTCAGGCGTTTTTGCTTATCCCTCGATCATAATGGTTTTCTTTTCGGGCAGCTTTTTCGTTTCGGCCTTGGGGATGTTAAGGCTCAGCACGCCGTGCTCAAGCTTTGCGCTGATGTCCTCTTCGGTCAATTGCTCGCCCACATAGAAGCTGCGGGTCATCGTGCCGCTGTAGCGCTCCTGACGTATGAGCTTGCCCTTTTTGTCGGTTTCGTCCTTGTCCAAACCCTTGGCTGCGGTCACAGTGAGGCAGCCGTTTTCAAGCTCGAGGCTTATGTCTTCCTTTTTGAAGCCCGGCAGATCTATGTCCACCTCGTAGTGGTCTTCGTGTTCATGCACATCGGTCTTCATTTCGCGTGCGGCGTTCTTGCCGTAGAGCCTGCGATCCATGCGGCGCATTTCCCTGTCCATGTCACCAAAGAAATCGTCAAACAAACTTTCACCAAAGATACTCGGCATCAACATAACTCTTACCTCCTTCAGACTGTGCGCTTGTTTCATTTGCGCGGTCGCCTTGCCCCGGAGGGCGGCGGGCTGTGCCTAAGCGTAGGTCGTTGAAATGTTGTTACCCGAACTCCGGGCGGGCTTTGGGCGATCCGCGCCGCTTTCACCGCGGGGCTCTCACTCATCTTTTCCCTCTCCCTTTGTTCGCCATATATTATACTCATTTTGTTAGCACTGTCAAGAGGTGAGTGCTAATTTTTGCGGTTAACTTTATGTTTACAAAATGCAGAGGACTATGCAGACTTTTTGCAGAGTTTGATGCAAATTATTTTGACAAAGCCGGCGCTGGTGTCGTAGTGACGCGTTACCATATAAGAATGGGGTGCGCCTTTGCGTCAGCTTACCCGAGAGGGCGTGCGATTTCTCGGCGGCAGCGGCATATAAAAATTATGTAAACCTCTTGACTTTAATGCTTTTATGTATTAAAGTATTAAAGTAAACATGAACGCCTCGCATACAAGTGAATGAGCGGGGCTGAAAGGAAAAAGATCATGGCGATTAAAATCATTATGCTCGTGGTATTTTTCGGCGTTATGGTGGGCATAGGCATCTATTGCCGAAGGCACGCCACAAACGTCAGCGGCTTCGTGTTGGGCGGCAGGCAGGTCGGCCCGTGGCTGACTGCGTTTGCCTACGGCACAAGTTACTTTTCCGCAGTTATATTCGTGGGCTACGCGGGTCAGTTCGGCTGGCGCTTCGGCATAGCCTCCACGTGGATAGGCCTTGGCAACGCGGTCATAGGCTCGCTTCTGGCATGGGTGGTGCTGGGGCGGCGCACGCGCATAATGACCCAGCATCTGGGCAGCGCCACTATGCCGGACTACTTCGAGAAGCGCTTCGGCTCCCCAAGCCTCAAGGTCATCGCCTCGATAATAATCTTCATATTCCTTATACCCTACACCGCCTCCCTTTACAACGGCCTGAGCCGCCTGTTTGAGATGGCCTTTGGCATCCCGTACTTCTGGTGCGTGCTGGTGATGTCGGTGCTTACGGGCATATACGTAATAGTGGGCGGCTACATGGCCACCGCCATAAACGACTTCATACAGGGGCTCATAATGATAGGCGGCATCGTGGCCGTTATCGTCGCGGTGCTCAATCAGCAGCCCTACGACGGCCTTATGAGCGCTATGAACGGGCTGGCTCAGGTTCAGGACCAGAACCCGCTGGCTGCCAACGGCACCGTGCCCGGCATATTTGCCTCGTTCCTGGGACCCGATCCGCTGTTTTTGCTGGGCGTTGTGGTGCTGACCTCCTTGGGCACGTGGGGTCTGCCCCAGATGGTGGGCAAGTTCTACGCCATAAAGAGCGAGGGCGACATACACAAGGGCACCGTCATATCCACGGTTTTCGCGCTGATAGTCGCGGGTGGCTGCTACTTCCTTGGCGGCTTTGGCCGTCTGTTCAGCGACAGAATCGGCGTCGTCGCCGAGACCGGCAACCCCGTAGGCGGCTTTGACGCAATAATCCCGGCCATGCTGTCGAACCTCGGCCCCGTGCTGATAGGCATAGTGATGGTGCTGGTGCTCTCCGCCTCCATGTCCACGCTTTCGTCTCTGGTGCTGACCTCGTCCTCCACGGTTACGCTCGACCTGCTCAAGGGGCGCGTGATGAAGAGCATGGACGAAAAGAAGCAGCTCGTGACCATGCGCGCGCTGATAGTGGTGTTCATCGCCATTTCGGCCATTATCGCCATCATTCAGGTCAATTCTCCGGTGGCGTTCATAGCTCAGGCGATGGGCGTAAGCTGGGGCGCGATGGCCGGCGCGTTCCTTGCGCCCTTCCTCTACGGCCTGTACTGGAAGCGCACCACCAAGGGCGCCTGCTACGTAAGCTTCTTCTTCTCGAGCATATTCATGACGCTGGTCATGCTCATAAACCTCAAGGCGCTGCCGAACTTCCTTGGCATGCTCTCAAATCCCATCTACGCCGGCGCGTTCTGCATGCTGCTGGGGCTCGTGATTGTGCCGATAATAAGCTTCATTACGCCCAAAACGGACGGCACCATTGTGGACAACGCCTTCGTCTGCTACAATAAGACCGTAACCGTGCGCCAGACCGAGACGCTGGGCGACGAGCAATAAAAGGCTGCCCGAAGTCAAACCGGGCAAACGATGAAAGGACATTTCAATGGCTACATTCAACAGTCTTGAGGAGGCGCGGGCGCACTTCGTAAACGACCGCTTCGCCACCGAAAACGGCATGACGCTCGACGACATCGGCGACGGCACTGCGCTGTGCAGCCTGACGCTCACCGACAGGCACAAAAACGCCTACGGCGGCGTGATGGGCGGCGCGATATTTACGCTCGCGGACTTCGCCTTTGCGGCCTGCTCGAACAACGACCACCAGCTCACCGTCGCGCTCGACGTGAACGTAAACTTTTTAAGTGCCCCGAAGGGCACAAGGCTCCTTGCCCGCGCCCGCCGCCTAAAGAGCGGCCGCACCACCGGCGTGTACATAGTCGAGGTCACCGACGACACCGGCAGGCTCATTGCGCAGTTTACGGGGACGGGGTATAAACTGTAACAGGCTGACGATTCTCGCTCAAAATGAATCGGAGATTCATTTTGAGCGGTGGGGGTTGTTCTGCGGGGTGAGGGCTTGGTATAAACGGCAGGGTTTTTGAGTGATACGCAACAGGTTAGCAGTTATTTCTGAAAAATCTGCGGAGTTTTCAGAAATAACTGTAAGGAAATGATTTTCGCTTTCGGCGGGCAAGCTCGCCTTCGCTCAAATCATTCCTCGCGGCGTAGATGCCGCCGCTGCGGATTGAGGTTGGAGGGGCTGCGGCCCCTCCAGGCCACCCTTGGGATTTGAGGACGCTGCAAGCGCAAAGGCGAGATAGCGGGCTCATCCAAGCTATCCTTGGGATTTATACTTGTGCGGCAGTCTTTAAATTATTTACCGCCCTTTGCGCTTTTGGCGTCAAAGGGCGGTTTGCTTTTATTTTCCCTGAGAGAAGATCGAATTGGGCAGCTTTCTTAGGGCTATGTACATGAGCGAGCCGAGGCCGTACACGCTTATCACCTCGCCTGCGCCCACGGTCAGCATGCTGTAGGGCAGGTATTTCCAGCTGTGGGTCTCGGCTACGCCAAAGCCTGCAAAGCCGTAGAGGTAGAGCACCACCGTGCCGACTATCACGGCGTTTAAAAGCACGGGGGGGATGAGGCTGAGCCAGTACTTTGCGTCCTTGAGGCTCGGACGGAAGTAGCCTATCTTCATTGTGAGATAAGCGGCGGCGAGGGTGGTCAGCGAGCCTGCGACCACGTCCAGCAGCTGGCCGTGGGTGACTATCAGGTTTGACACTATGCAGCCCACGAACAGGCCGGGCACGGCCTCCGGGAACAGCAGGGGAAGCACGCACAGCGCTTCACTCACGCGCACCTGTATGGCAGCGTAGGAATACTCCCACATTACGAGGGTGAGCACCACGTAGAGCGCGGCGATGACGGCGGCGCGGGTGATGTACCTTGCGCCCTTGGACATGTTGATCTGCTTCATTGCAATGGCTCGGGTCTGCCCAAAGCATAAGGCAGACCCGTCTCCTTTCCGTAGTTTTGTTTAGAGACAGGATGGTTTCGAACTGTCTATATGGGGCTTCGCCCCTCGCTTGAAATGAATCTTTGATTCATTTCAAACGGTTGGGTTTTGGTGTGCGGGGTGGTGTTTTATTTAAACGGCAGAGTTTTGATGACTATGTAACAGGTTTACGGTTTTTGCTGAAAAATCTGCGGATTTTTCCGGGCGCAAAAACCGCAAGGTGATGATTTTCGCTCTCGGCGGGCAAGCTCGCCTTCGCTCAAATCATTCCTCGCGGCGTACATGCCGACGCTGCGGATTTGGGTTGGAGGAGCTTGCGGCCCCTCCAGGTCTCCCTTGGGATTCTGGCGGCGCAGCCTGCGGCTGCGTTGGGCGGGTTGTTTAGAACTCTGCGAATCTGGTTGTCCTTGGGAAGGGGAGGACGTCCCTTATGTTGGCTACGCCGGTCAGGTACATTATCATTCGCTCAAAGCCCATGCCAAAGCCGGAGTGGGTGACCGAGCCGTATTTTCTCAGCTCGAGGTACCACCAGTAGTCCTTGGGGTTCATGTGCAATTCTTCGATGCGCTTTGTGAGCAGGTCGAGGCGCTCCTCTCTCTGGCTGCCGCCGCAGAGCTCGCCTATGCCGGGCACCAGCAGGTCGGCCGCGGCCACGGTCTTGCCGTCCTCGTTCATGCGCATATAGAAGGCCTTGATCTCCTTGGGATAGTCCGTCACGAACACGGGGCGGCCGAATATCTGCTCGGTCAGGTACCTTTCGTGCTCGGTCTGCAAATCGCAGCCCCAGTAGGGCTTGTACTCGAACTCCTTGCCGCTTTGCTCGAGGAGCTTTATGGCCTCGGTGTATGTGACGTGGGCAAACTCCGCGTCGCGCACGCTTGTCAGGCGCTCGATCAGCTCCTTATCGACGAAGCTGTTCAGGAAGGCCAGTTCCTCCGGCGCTTCGGTGAGCACGGCGTCGATGATGTACTTGATCATGTCCTCCTCCAGGTCCATGTCTTCCTTCAGGGTGGCGAAGGAGATTTCCG
>JAFPYA010000043.1 GCA_017412445.1 Clostridia bacterium | reverse complement strand
TCGAAAAGTACGACTTCACGCCTGGCACGAGTGCGCCAATACGCGCAAGCGAGGGCACGATAATCGAGCGCCTGCCGCCGCGCATGCGCATACGCGAGGGCGCCGAAATAGAGCTGCCGCACATAATGCTTCTGGCTGACGACCCTGAGGGCAAGCTGGTGGAGAGCGCGTTTGAGCGCGTGAAAGACGATGCGCTCATATATGATTTTGAGCTGATGCTGGGCGGCGGCCTCCTTACGGGCTGGAAGATAGAGGACGAGGAGAGCCTTGCGCTCATCGACCGGGCGTTGGACAGCCTGTACGCTGACGGCGATGGCTTCCTTGCCGCGGTCGGCGACGGCAACCATTCGCTCGCCACCGCCAAGGCCTGTTGGGAAAAGATAAAGCCGAGCCTGAGCGAGGAGCAAAGGCTCACGCATCCCGCGAGGTTCGCGCTTTGCGAGATAGTCAACCTGCACTGCCCGGCGCTCATTTTCCGCCCGATTCACAGGGCGGTGTTCGGCGCGGAGGCGAAGGAGCTGGAGAATGACTTTATTTCTTACATGGCCGCGCGGGGCAAGCGCCTCATCGCGGGCGGCGACATACGCTTTCTGGGCGGCGGCTCGTACAGCGTGGAGGGCGAGGACGACGTGCTACCCACCGTGTATTTGCAGCCGTGGCTGGACGGATACTTAAAGGCGCACGAGGGCGCGAGCGTCGACTATGTGCATGGCGAAGAGGCACTCAAAAGCGTGTGCAAAAGCATGCACGCCGTGGGCATTGAGCTTGGCCCCATAGACAAATACGCCCTGTTCCCCTCGGTCAGGCTTAACGGCGTATTGCCGCGTAAGTCGTTTTCCATGGGCGAGGCGGACGAAAAGCGCTTCTACATGGAGGCGGCGCGCATAAAATGATAAAGCCGGAACACAGAAGCGTGCTGAGGCTGAATCCGCTTTTTCAGGGCATGGACGACGCTGAATTGGACGAAGAACTGCGCTTTTACCACGCACGGCGTGAAAGCTACGTCAAGGGCGACACGCTTTTGCGCGTGGGCGCGCCGGTCGAGCGCTTCGCTCTGGTGCTCAGCGGCAGCGTGCAGGTGATGAGCGACGACATAAACGGCCATCACATGATAATGATAACCGTGCAGCCCGGGCAGAGCTTTGCCGAGTCCCTGTGCTTTCAGATGGAGCGGGAAAGCCCGGTGTACGCCGTCGCGCTCACTCAGACCGAGGTGTTGTGGCTGAGCGCGGACGGCCTCAGACAGGGACACCAGAGCCGGTTTCTGAGCATGCTGACCCAAAAGACGCTGTCTATGAACGACCGCATACAGGCGCTGAGCAAGCTTACGCTCAGGGACAAGCTGACCACGCTTTTTTCGCAGTACGTTAAGCAGTACGGCATGAGCTTTACCCTGCCCTTCGACAGGGAAAGCCTGGCCGCGTATCTGGGCGCAAACCGCAGCGCCCTTTCGCGCGTGCTCAGCCAGATGCAGGCCGAGGGGATCATAGAAATCGATAAAAACAGGGTAACCGTATTGAAACAAAAATAATACACAAAATGTTGCAATTGCAACGGAAGAAGGCTTCGGGAAGGAGTATAATCACTTCACAAACTCAAGGAGGACAAAACCATGCGCGAGGTTGAATTTATATCAAACGGCGGAAATATAGACGAAAAGGAAAAGCAGGCCTATATAAACAGGGGCATTGAAAAGTACGGCCGCGCCCTGGAAAGGGTCGAGGTCAAGCTGGACGGCGACTATGCCGACATAAGCTATCACACCTCCAAGGTGCCTTTTGAGCGCATTCGCCGCATCACCGGCTATCTCGTGGGCACTATGGACAAGTGGAACAACGCCAAGCGCAGCGAGGAGCACGACCGCGTAAAGCACAGCGTTTAAGCTCACTTCAAATTAATGTTATGGGCCGCGTCCGGTATTCCGGGCGCGATTGTCCGTTATAATAAAAAGTTTTTGAGAGGTAACAAAATGAAAAAGCTTCTGGCATTGGCGCTCGTGCTGGCGATGAGCTTCGCCGCTTTGGCACTTGCCGACACCGTAAACGTGGCGGCACTCAACGGCCCTACAGGCATGGGCATGGTCAAAATGATGAAGGACGAAGAGGGCAAGGACAACTACGCCTTCACTCTCGCCGGCGCGGCGGACGTAATCGTCCCGAGCTTTATAAAGGGCGAATTCGACATTGTCTGCGTGCCCGCAAACCTTGCAAGCGTGCTGTACAACCGCACAAGCGGCAACGTGCAGGTGCTGGCTGTGAACACGCTGGGTGTACTCTACATAGTTGAGCGCGGCGAAACCGTAAACAGCATCGAGGACGTAAAGGGCCGCACAATCTACTCTGCAGGCAAGGGCGCGACGCCCGAATATGCGCTGAGATACATCCTCAGCATGAACGGCATCGACCCCGATACCGACGTGACCATAGTATTTCAGAGCGAGCACGCCGAGTGCCTGACCTCCATAATCAACGATCCCACCGCGCTTGCCATGCTGCCTCAGCCCTTCGTGACCGTGGCGCAGACCAAGAAGGACGACGTGCGCGTGGCGCTCGACCTCACCAAAGAGTGGGACGCGCTTGACACCGACAGCGGCATGCTGACCGGCGTCGTCATCGCCCGCAAGGACTTCGTTGAGAGCAACCCCGACGCCGTCAAAAGCTTTATGGATCAGTACGCGGCGAGCGTGGAATACGTAAACGCCAACACCGAGGAGGCTGCGGAGCTCATAGGCTCTTATGAAATCGTGGCCGCCGCCGTGGCGGCAAAGGCGCTGCCCTACTGCAACATAGTGTGCATAACCGGCGCAGAGATGCAGACGCTGCTGGGCGGCTACCTCGCCGTGCTGGCCGAGCAGGACGCTTCCTCTATAGGCGGAAGCCTGCCCAATGAAGATTTCTACTACATTCCGTAAGCTGCTCAGGCACCCCGGAGTAAAGCTCTGGGCGGCGCTTGTGTGGCTGATCATATGGCAGCTCTTGTATGAGCTTACAAACGAAGACAGGCGCGATTTGCTCCTGTCTTCGCCCATACAGGTTGCCTCGGAGTTATGGCGAATGTGGGGCACGGGCGACTATTGGCAGCGCGTGCTGTTTTCCTCTCTGGACGTGATGAGCGGCATGCTGATGGGCGCGTTCCTCGGCACGCTGCTTGGAAGCATCGCCTATTTTGCCAGCTTCGTGCGCGAATTGTTTAAGCCCCTCATTTCGGTCATACGCTCGATTCCTGTGGTAACCTTCACCATCATGGCCATATACTGGGTGGGCTATAGGGAGCTTGGCATGTTCGTGGCGTTTCTGATTTGCTTCCCGGTGTTTTATTCCCATTCGCTTAGCGGCCTGGGCATGGCAGACGAAAAGCTGCTCGAGATGGCTTGTATGTTCAAGCTCAGCTTTTTCAGAAAATTCAAAAGCATATACTTGCCGCCGCTCATCACTCAATTGTTTGCGGCGGGCGAGGTGGCCGTGGGACTGGCATGGAAAAGCGGCATCGCCGCTGAATACATCGCCATGGTCACGAACATATTGTCCATAGGCGCGGGGCTGTACGCCTCCAAGGGCAGATGGTCGACGGCAGAGACGCTGGCGTGGACGGTGACGATAGTCGCCCTGAGCGCGCTGTTCAGTGCCCTGTTCCGTGCGCTTCTGCGCTTCTTTTCGAGAAAGTGGGGGAGCGCCAAATGAAGACGGGTGAAAAGGCGATAGAAATAAGGAACATCGCCAAGCGCTACGGCGAGGTGACGGTGTTTGAAAGCTACTCCCGTGTTTTTCCAAAAGGCGAGGTCACCTGCATCATGGGGCCCTCGGGCTGCGGCAAGACCACGCTCATGCGCCTGATGCTCGGGCTTGAAAAGCCGGACGCGGGCGAAATCATCGTTTCTCCGGACACGGTTTTCGGCTGCGTGTTTCAGGAGGACAGGCTCATAAACCACATGAGCGCCGAAAAGAACCTGCGCCTCGTGATGCGGGAGAGGGACGACGCCAAAAC
>JAFPYA010000042.1 GCA_017412445.1 Clostridia bacterium | reverse complement strand
GGGAGGGGTGTAAGAAATCTCACGTATAACGGCGCCTCTTGTGTTTATTTCGACTACGCGCTGTCCCTGACGATACTCGATATAAGGCGACAGCTGATCCTCCATTGAATATTCAAGCCCGGTGGCGCCGACCTGCGCGTCGGTGGGATAGCCCTGACTGCGATATGTATCCAGGGCGGATGCGGTGGTAATCCTGCTGACGTAGCCTATAACGTGCGCTGCCGTGCTGTCGAAGGGATAGACGCGGGTTGAGCTTTCAAGCACGCTCATGCCCTCCAGTTCAAGGGAGCGTACCTCGATTTCGGCTACGGTTTCAAACCCCACGTCATAGGCTATCGTCACGGGGGTCGAGTTATAGTTGTTCATGCGGGAAGCCTGCCACACGGCGAGTATCTTGAGCTTGTATTCCTCACTTATATTCTCCGGCAGACAGTAGTTTTTGCACAGCGTGTCAAACAGCACCTCAACGGGATATTTGCTCGTGTTGCTAAGATAGAAATTGCTGCGCCATTGACTTTCTCGCGTAGCGGCGACCAAATCAGAGGTGGTGTTGAAATTCCATACCCAGTTGTTGTTTTCATCGCGCTTGAGCCAAAACTCGGTTGAGGGATTCAGCGTGGTTTTGCCGTTCGATTCGATAAGGAGTATGGTCTGGTAAATGCTTTCGGTGTATGCGCGGCGATCGGCTTCAGAGGATTTCGAGGGATCCCTGTAGAACTGTATATTGTACGAGGACTGGTCGTAAGCTATAGGGATCATGTTTCTGTCGTAAACCGTTCCACGCTTGCCGTAAAGGGCTATGGTTTTTGTGGATTTTACTTCAGCTCTGTCGGCGTAATAGTCGCTGCGGACGATTTGCATATAGTAAAGTCGTCCGATAATAGCCAGAGTAAACGCCGCCAGTATTGCACAAAAGACTATATATCTGTCCCGGTTCTTTCTTTTCATTAAAATTATCTCCTGGATTTACCGATGCTTGAGGGCTTGAGTATCTTTATCCACGGTATGTACAAAATCTGTATTAGCACAAGCGCGACCGCAAGCCGTATGCCCGCCAGACCGAATTTGGCAAGCGGGAAAAAGCCTGTGGAAACGTAGTAGTACATAAGCATGCTTAATTCATACATGCTGTAGCCGACTATAGGCGGCAGCACCGTCACCAGAGCCGGCTTTATTTTGCGCGATATCGCTCCGGCAGTCATGGCACACGCTGTGTACATTATTGCCACAAGGCCTGCCGGCTGATACGAGGATATACCCAGCAGTATACCTGCCAGCGCGCCGTAAATGATGCCCTGCGTGCCGCCCAGAATCGTGCCTATCAATATCACGTTGACCAGGCAGATTCTGGGCAGATACTGCATACCAAGGCCAGTAAACGGCATTACCGACGTGTCTAACAACAGCGTCAGAAGCGTGGTCAGTATGCAGAATATACGTCGTCTTAACCGCATATGCTGTCTCCTCTACCTGTCCTGAATCCATGCGGCCTCAGGAACGGGCTGTGTGGGGGTGGGAGCAGGCGTAGGCGTGGGCGTGAGGTTCGGGTCGGGAGTGGGCGTGGGATACTCAAACGTGCTGTCATCCTTCACTACGGACGGCGTTACGTATTGATAAATGTTCGTCGTCGGCGTGACCTCGACCGTGACCACGGGTATGGGCGTGGCTGTGGGAACTACAGGCAGGGCGTCTATGGTTTCAACCTGCTTGCGCAGTATGAATACTTCTTCAATCGCCGAAAAGTCGACCGCGGGATGGACGGAAACGTATCTGTCGCCGGATTGGCTTGAACGGCTTACGGCAGTCACCTGACCTATCAGCAAGCCCTTCGGGAAGCGCGAATCCAAGCCGCTTGTATATACTGTGTCGCCAACGTTCACGTTGCCGAGATTCGACAGATAATACATGCGGCACTCCAAATCATCGTCCTCGGTTTCGGCGACGCCCTGAAGCATACCGTTATCTCTTGTGCGGCTTATAAGTGCAGCTATGGATGAGCGCGAGTCTATTATTGAAACGACTATGCAATAATTGTAGCCTACAGAGCTTACGCGGCCGATGAGACCATCGCCGTTAACCACAGCCATGTTGACCTTAACACCGTCGTTCATGCCTTTGTTCAGAGTGAATGTCTCAAACCATACACCGGTATCCTTGGCGATAACCTTTGAAAAGATGGGGTCGAGGTCTTCGTAATCTGTTTCAGCGTCCAAAAGTCGGGTAAGGCGCTCGTTTTCTCTTTCAAGCTCTTCGTAATTGTTCAATTGCTCCCTGAGCAACTCGTTTTCCACTCTCAGCTGTTCAAGCTCGTTATCGGACGAGACATTATCGCTCGATGTGCCGAACCAGCCACGCACAAATGTGGTAACGCTTGATATGCCTCTCTGTATGGGCGTAAATATGCCGCCGATGCCGCTTTGTGCCACCGTTGTATCTGAGGGCAAAACCAAGGTCGCAATGAGTATAACAACGATTATTACGACCAGTATGGTGTATATTGTATTTCGTATGCGGCGGGAGCGGCTGTTCTTTTTGCGCTTTAAGTTATTCTGAACAATGCTGTCCGCGCTTGCAGAGCTTTTCTTTGGAGTCATTTGTCACTTTCTCCTAAACTTCATAAGCGGAATACGCCGCCGACACAGCGCGTGCGAGCTTGTCGTCCTGAGCGATATGCAGTGTTCCCCTGACGGCATCAAAGCGCGGTTCTTCGCTTTGAAAAACGCTAAGCCCTGTTTCATCCTGCAAACGCTGTCCGAGTCCGTACATTTCGCCGCCGCCGCCGCTCAGGCAGATGCCGTTTCGAAGTATGTCGTTTGAAAACTCGGAGGGTATATTGAACAAAGCGTCACAGATAATGCTTATGAGGCTCGAAATAGGGGCATTCAGAGCTTCATATATATCGTCCGAGGTTATACTCGCGGT
>JAFPYA010000041.1 GCA_017412445.1 Clostridia bacterium | reverse complement strand
CGCGCTGTGCGACTGCGTGGTCGAGGTCGTATATTCCGTACCCGTGTGCTTAAAGGGGGAACTGCCGTGCGTCTGATAGCATCTCTGGTTATCGCCTTTTCCACCTATTCGCGCATACCAATGCCGCGCGTTCAGTGGACGGATGCGAACCGCAAATACGCGCTGTGCTGGTTTCCACTCATAGGCGCTGTTGCGGGCGCGCTGCTTTGGCTGTGGGTCAAGCTGAGCGGCCTTATAAACGCGGGCGCATTTCTTAAGGGCGCGGTCGGCGCGCTGATACCGCTGATTATAACCGGCGGCATACACATCGACGGCTTTATGGACACTTCCGACGCAATGGCCTCCTGGCAGCCTCCCGAGCGCAGGCTCGAGATACTCAAGGACAGCCACATAGGCGCATTCGCGGCCATGAAGTGCGCCGCGTATCTGCTCATCGAGGCCGCGCTGATAGGGGAGCTTAACGAAAGGCTTGCGCTTATGGCGGGCGCGGCGTTCGTGCTTTCAAGGGCGCTGAGCGCGGTTTTATCCATAACGCTGAAGCAAGCGCGGCCGGGCGGCATGCTGGACGGCTTCGCCTCGAGCGCAGCAGGCAAGGCGGTGTACGCTTCAAGCGCAATATACGCCGCGCTGGCGCTGGGGCTTATGGTGTTCATTAACCCCATCGGGGCAGGTCTTACCGCGCTGGCCTGCGCACTGGTCATATTGTATTACAGGCACATGGCGCTCAAGTACTTTGGCGGAGTGACCGGAGATCTGGCAGGCTGGTTTTTGTGCGTGTGCGAATTAAGCGCATTTCTCGCAATCTACACAGGAGGCGTTATAGCATGAAGCTCTACATAGGCGGCGCGTTTCAGGG
Source organism: Clostridia bacterium (assembly GCA_017412445.1). Classification (GTDB taxonomy): domain Bacteria; phylum Bacillota; class Clostridia; order Christensenellales; family Aristaeellaceae; genus RUG14130. Next base: position 2,001 of record JAFPYA010000041.1, on the reverse strand, counting down.
GCAGGAGGAGCTGGCCCGTCTCGAAAACCCGAACAGCGAAATAATAAGCGCCTTTCACGAGCTCATGCGCGAAAAAACGCGTGAGGGCGCAGACGCGCGTGAATTTGCGCGCGAGTTTGTCTATTCACATCCTGACGCCGTGGTGGTCTCGGACGAAATTGGCAGCGGCATAGTGCCGATGGACGCCTTCGAGCGCGCGTGGCGAGAAAGCACTGGGCGGGCGCTGTGCGTCATAGCCTCCTCAGCCGAAACGGTCACGCGTGTGGTGTGCGGAATTGGCAGGCGCATAAAGTGACATGAGCGTGATATTGATACGCCACGGCAAAACCGCGGGCAACCTCGAGGGCAGGTACATAGGCGCGCGCACGGACGAGAGCCTGTGCGAGGCAGGAGTGCAGGAGCTTAAGGCGCGTTCATTCCCCAAAGCAGCCCAAGTCTTCATAAGCCCCATGAAGCGCTGCCTCGAAACCGCAAGGCTCATATATCCAGACGTTGAGCCTGTAATTGTCGACGATTTCAGAGAAACAGACTTTGGTCTTTTTGAGGAGCACAATTACGCCGAGCTCAACGGGCGAAGCGACTATCAGGCGTGGATCGATTCAGGCGGCGAAACGCCGTTTCCAGGCGGTGAAAGCAGAAGGGACATGTGTGAGCGCTGCATAAAGGCGTTTAACCGGCTAAAGCTGTTTGACAGGCAATACGATTCTGCCCTTATAGTGCACGGCGGCACGATAATGGCCATAATGAGCGCGTTTGCCCGGCCAGAGAGGAGCTACTTCGACTACCGTGTAAAAAACGGCGAGGGCTTCATTCTGAACGGTGACGGTAGCTGGCATTGTATTTGAAATCATCATCTGCGCTTCGTATTTGCAAGAACCTGCGCGCTGCGATGCAGCTGCAGCGCTTTTTTCTTATAACGCAATATAATCGAATAACAGGCTTAAGTGCTTGCAGTTGAGAAGCGATAGATGTATAATAGCCTTAATGAATACAGGAGGGTACGGACATGAAGGAGTTGCTTAAGGATTTTCGCGGCGGAATCGCCGGAGGGCTTGCCATAGCGATAGGCGGGGCGATATTTCTGCTTGTCGACAACAAGCTTGCGGGCGCGGCGCTGTTTTCGGTGGGACTGTTCACGATTTGCGTGATGGGGCTTAACCTGTTTACGGGCAAGGCGTGCGCGCTTATAGACAATCACACGGGGGCATATGCGCTGAAGCTCGCCGCGATTTGGCTTGGCAACTTAGTCGGCGCTGTTGCGGCGGCGCTGCTGCTCAGCTTAACGAGGCTTTCGGACAAGCTGACGGCAGGCGCGCAGACGGTCAGCGCAACAAAGCTTTCTCAGCCGCTGTACTCCACGTTTATCCTCGGCATATTCTGCAACATTCTCATATGGCTCGCGGTCACGGGCTACCGCGACATAAAGGACGCAGTCGGCAAATATCTTGCCCTGCTCATGGGCGTAACCGTGTTTGTGGCCGCCGGCTTTGAGCACTGCGTGGCAAACATGTTTTATCTTGCCATGGCGGGGGAGTACACGCTTAAAGCCCTGCTGTTCCTCGTCGTGTGCACGCTGGGCAATGTAGTCGGCGCGGTGCTGATACCTCTCATTATAGGCCGCCGTGCAAAGGCTTAAGGGGGGGAAAAACGTGAAACAACACAAATCGCCCGGCACAGCCAGCAAGATCGTCGGCTGGATATTGCTTGGACTCATATTCACCGTGGGCGGCTTTTATGCGCTGATAAGCCTATTGTTTAATCCGGAGACTAAGAACATAATTTTAACGCTCTCTCTGTTTTTGGGGGCTTTGTCGCTGGTCGCCGCGATTTTCCTGCGCAGAAGATGGTGGCTGTTTGTGATCGCCGCCGCGTTTTTGGTCACGGGCGGCTGCTTTGTGGGCATGGAATGGTACGACAGCAGCATAAAGATAGAAGACGGCATGTACTGGCGGGACTGGATGCCGAACGCTGAGGATTCCCGCGTCGCGCGGCTCGAAGAGG
>JAFPYA010000040.1 GCA_017412445.1 Clostridia bacterium | reverse complement strand
GCCGCCCACGCGATCCACGATGTGGGTTATCTGGTACTTGCGGGAGAGGATGAACTCGCTGCCGTTGTACAGGCAGGCGCTCCAGTCGTTGTGGTTGGCGTTAATGCTCTCGCGCAGGGTGATGGCTATCTTTTTGACGTTGGGATAGGCGGTCATTACCTGCTTGCACAGATTCTCATACAGGGCGGTGTCGAGCTTGCCCTCCTCCGCGCCCTTGGCGGACTCGGCGGAGATGCCCAGCGCCTTCTGCACGTCCTCTTCGTTTGCGATGATGACGTCGGGGTATTTTGTGAGCTCCGGCATGACCTCGTGGGCGGCCTTGCCCCACTTCCACAGGTTCTTGCGGTAGTTGAGGTCCATGCTGACCGTGAGGCCGAGGCGCTTTGCGGCCTTTACGGACTCTATCGCCAATTCGCAGCTGCCCTCGCTTATAGCGGGGGTGATGCCGGTGATATGGAACCAGGTGGCGCCCTTAAAGCACTTGTCCCAGTCTATGTCGCCCGTCTTGCCCAGCGATATGGAGGAATACGCGCGGTCGTAGATGACCTTGCTGGGGCGCTGCACGGCGCCGCTTTCGAGGAAGTAGATGCCTATGCGGCCGGGCTTAAAGACGATGTCCCTCGTGTCCACGCCTATGCCGCGCAGTTCGCGGATGCAGGCGGCGGTGACGTCGTTGTCGGGCAGGATGGTCACAAAGGATGCGTCCATGCCATAGTTGGCAAGGCTGACGGCCACGTTGGCCTCGCCGCCGCCGAAGGTGGCCTCGAGCATGGGGCTCTGCATAAGGCGCTCGGAACCGATGTTTTTAAGGCGCAGCATAATCTCGCCGAAGGTAACGATGCGTTTGGACATAGTATCAACCCTTTCAAGCTGTTTATTTTGCTGGTCTTATTATATCGAAATCGGCGGCGATATTCAAGTGTAATCGGCGATGAACGACTTCAAAAAGCCCCGGTTGTCAAAATCTTTACATCATTGACGGACAGCGCGCTTTGCGGCGGAGCTGTCATATTTCCCTTATGCGCCGGTTAAGCAGCATCGCAAGCGCCGTCACCGCAAAGCCCAGAGAGCACAGCGTCATCAGCCACGTACTGCCCAGGGTATTCAGAACTGCGCCCGCCAGCACCGACGCCAGCGGTATCATGTCCTGAGACCCTATGGACAATATGCTGTTGACCTTGCTGAGCTTGTCCCTGTCAACTATGCGCATGAGCAGCGTGTTCACCGGAATGTTTATAAACGAAATCAGTGCACCGAGGACAAGCGCGCCGAAGCTGAAAACGATCAAAAAGGCGTTTATGGAGACGCCGCGATCCACGCCTATCCAGTAGCAGGCGGTAAGCGCAATCATGGCGACAGCCACGAGACAGAGGCGGACTGCCGTTTTGTGCCCGCATTTTTCCTCCTGCGGCCTTGCGCTGAGTATTGCCGCGCCCAGCAGTGAGCTTAAGCCGAAGCACACGCTGAAAACTGATGACCACAATTCCGGCGTGAGCGCTTTCATAAACAGGTAAGACGGCGCGTTCGCCAGAACGTCCTTTACAAAGAAGGGCACGAAGTTGCCCGTGACCGGAGCAAAAAAGAAGTTAATGAACAGTATCGCGCCAAGCATGGCAAGGATTGCACTCTGCCCTCTGAGGTAGCGTATCCCGTCCCCGATATCCCTGAAGGCTAGCCTGAGCGTCAGGCGTTCGGAGGACGGACGATGCTCGCAGCGTATAAACATTTCCGAGACGGCGGAAGCCACAAAGCAGAGGCCGACCACGAAGAACAGCGTGTAGATTTGCAGCGCGGCGTAAAGTATGCCGGCAAGGACGATGCCCACTATGCCGACCAGCGCGCTTTTCATCGAAAAGTACGCGTTTGCCTGCTGCAGCTTTTCTTTCGGCACTATGTGCGGAAGCAGAGCTCCGGCGGCGGGCTCAAATACGCCGCTGACCGCGTTGCCGAGAATGCCCAGCAGGAACAGGATTATGATTTGCGCGCGGGGCGCCCGAAGCACAAGCAAAAGCGACGTCGCCAGCAGTATGCTCCCGCCCTTCAAAAAGTCGCATACCACCATTATCTTCGCCTTATTGAATCGATCACCCAGCACGCCGCCAAGCGGCGTGAGCAAAAGCAGCGAAAGACCGCACACGGCAAGGTACAGACCCTGCAGGAAGGCATCGTTCCGGCTGATTTCCAGAATGTAAAAGCCCACGGCAAAGCTGTACATAAGCGCCCCAAGCTCCGACACCAGCGCGCCAAAGAACGTGAGGCAGAAATTGCGGTTTGAAAACACACTCTTATTTTCTCTGTTACTGTTCATCTTCAGCGAGCTCCTTCCACTGCTTTAATACTTCCGGATCGCCCAACATGTTCATTAGCGCTTCTATGCTGTCCGCGGCCTTCGCGCCGAGGATGTCGTAAAGCAGCGTTTTATCCGCCTCGTCCGCAAAGCGGGCGGCCTTCAGGCTGTAATCCGGCCCTTCATCAAAGCGCCGCGCCGCACTTCTGGCCTCGCCGAGGGTTTGCCGCCACTTATCCCGCATGCCGGCTTTTGACTGGAAGAACGCAAGCAGCGCCAGCAGCTCGGCCTTTATCTTTTCAAAATAATCGGGCTTGGCTTCCCTTTTGAACCCATCCAACACATTCATCCCCCACGTGAGTATGGACAGGGCAGAAGCCCAGTCTCCGCGCGCGCGGAAAACGAATATAAAGCCCATGATCGTTTCCGTCATTGTGACTGCGGACTGCAAAAGCGCATCGGACAAAAACGGCGCAGCCTCCTCCGGGCGGTTCATATAGCCCGCAAGATAAACGCCGATCTGGCTGTTGAAAATGCCGCTGTCGTTGTTTTTCTTCAATATTTCAATGCACTTTTCCTTTTCGCCCAGCAAAAACCGGGCAAGCGCCATGTTTCCGTATATGTTCGTTTTCCCGATGTCACCGTTGCCGCTTTGCGGCTGGAGAATGAGCGCCTGTTCATACAATTCCAGCGCCCGCCGTATCAGCCCCTCCTCATGGCGCATGGAGCCGAATACAAGACATATCCCGGCACAGCCGTTGGTCGCCTGAAAGCTGTTGGGATACCTCGCCAAAAGCTTTTCCGATTCGCTGAGCGCTGTGGGATCGAGAGAACGGCAGTACTCCGTCAGCCTTTCAGCCGCGGCTTCCAGCCGCTTATCCTGTACCGTGCAGCCCAAAAGCACATCGACCGAGGTGTCAAAGAAGTCGGCTAGCTCCACCAGCATGCTGATTTCCGGCTGCGACAGGCCGGTTTCCCATTTATGAACCGCGCCGACCGTCACGCCCAGCGCCTCAGCCAGCCTCTCCTGCGTAAGACCGCGCGCCTTGCGCAGGGCGCGGATATTGTCTGACAGCGTAAGCTTCATATACTTTCCCTCCCTGAGACTATTCCTATTATATCAGATATATCCCGAAGAGTGAAGACACCGCCGATGCTGTTTGGACATAATTTATTATACCGTCAGTATATTTTTCTTCATCCGTGCGGGGCGTACCTTCCGGTTTAATATATTCTAACAATAAATCCGCATGTTTTTTCAATTTGAGTATTGACAATGTGATGGGTCGCGTGTATAATAGTCAAAGATGGTCAAAGTGCCATGGATAACAGATATCAGACAGGCGGGAGGCGATTATATGAACGCCGAGAAATTTACAAGAAAATCCCTGGAGGCGCTGCAGCTGGCGCAGCAAACCGCGCTCAAATACGGCAATATGCAAATTGAGCAGGCGCATCTTTTGTACGCGATGCTGACGCAGGAGGGCGGCCTCACCCCCGAAATACTCAAAAAGCTGGGCGTGAACGTTGAGAGTTTCAAAGACGAGTGTCTGCGCGCCATAGAGCGCACGCCCAAGGTCAGCGGCTCCGGGCGCGACATGGACAAGGTGTACGTGTCCAGCGACGTGAACAACGCCCTCATGGCCGCCGAGAGCGAAGCCGACCGCATGAAGGACGACTACGTGAGCGTAGAGCACATACTGCTGGGCCTTTGCGAGAGCGCGGCGGGTCAGGTGGCGACGCTTTTCAAAAATCACGCGATAAGCAAGGACAAGGTGTTAAAGGCGCTGCAGAGCGTGAGGGGCTCGAACCGCGTCACAACGGATTCGCCCGAGGACACCTACGAGGCGCTGAGCAAGTACGCGCAGGATCTGACCGACCTTACGCGCAAGCAAAAACTGGACCCGGTCATAGGCAGGGACAACGAGATCAGAAACGTGATCCGCATTCTGAGCCGCAAGACCAAAAACAACCCCGTGCTGATAGGCGAGCCCGGCGTAGGCAAGACCGCCATCGCCGAGGGCCTGGCGCAAAGGATAGTTGCGGGCGACGTGCCCTCATCCATTAAGGACAGGCAGCTTTATTCGCTCGACATGGGCGCGCTGGTCGCGGGCGCGAAATACAAGGGCGAATTTGAGGAGAGACT
>JAFPYA010000005.1 GCA_017412445.1 Clostridia bacterium | reverse complement strand
GGTTCGAGCCCCTTCCGGATCGCTTATGCCTGGGTAGCTCAGTCGGTAGAGCAGGAGACTGAAAATCTCCGTGTCGGTGGTTCGATTCCGCCCCCCGGCATATTGTGCGGTAGTAGCTCAGTTGGTAGAGCGCCACCTTGCCAAGGTGGAGGTCGCGAGTCCGAGTCTCGTCTACCGCTTATTTATTTGGTGCCATAGCCAAGTGGTAAGGCAAAGGTCTGCAAAACCTTTATTCCCCGGTCCGAATCCGGGTGGCACCTTTCGGGGCACAGAATAAAGGTTCTGTGTCTTTTTTGTGCTATATTAAGCCCTAAAGCATAACGTACCGCCCAAAAACAGACGGCGCCGGGAGCTGCTCCCGACGCCGTTTTTTGCCTGCATCCGCGCTTCTTATGCGCCCTCGGGCGAAAAATCCTTTGCTTTTATGTGAAGCACCCAGTCGCTTTCACGCGGATCGTCGGCTTTCGGTGCGCAGAACTCATTTTCGCCTGCTTCCACGCTGCCCGTCATATGGATTTCGCCGGTTCTGGGATTGAGCCACACGAAATCTGACGCGGGCACGTTCAATTTTGCCGAGCCACCGTTTACGAAGTAGAGCAGGTACTCCTCGCCCTCGCTTTCCATCATGCAAACCAGATCGCTGCTTTCAACCTTTTCGTAAGCCGGCTCCATGCGCCAGAAGCGCACGTTCTTTTCGACGTAAGAGCGCATGGCGCTGAGATATTTGTATATCACAGGCACGCCGTCCAGATTGAATTTGAGCGACTCGGTCAGTGTATCGCCGGTTATCGGCGAAAAGTGCCTGTCGCTGCGGCCCATTATGTAGCCGGAGGTCATGGCGATCCAGTACATGCGGCGCTCGCGCTCGTAGTCGCCGTTGTTGGAGGAGGTCATTTCGCCTATGACCATTGGGCGGGCGTACTGCCAATACAGCTTGCCGTAGTTGCGCATGGCCGTGTAATAGGACAGAGGATCGCGCGGGTAGTTTCGGGGGTCCTGAGTCAGAACGAAGTCGTTGCCGTGCGCGCAGACCATGAGCGGATGGTGAGTGGTGTCACCGAAGGTGCGAAGGCGCCCGTAGGGGTCGTGCAGGTTTATGAAGCGCGCCCAGTATATGTACCACTCGGCCACCTTTTCAACCGGCATCAGCGCGTGGGGGAGCATGCGCTCCGGCAGCACGGCCAGGTTGGCGTTTTCAGCGCCCACCTCCCATATGACGTTGGAAAAGCATGCGAGCCGCGCCAGAGTGTAGTGCAGGTAGCGGCCGAGATATTTTTTGGACTCGGCGTTGCTTACGTCGAAAAGATTCTGCCAGCACACCTGAGTGCCGGGGTCGCTTTCGAGCCAGCCGCCGTTTTTGACGTTGTAGGGATGGTTGTTCCATTCACGGGGACGTATCAGGGAGTCGTCGTAAAGCAGCTCGAAGGCATAAAACATGTCGAGCTTTTTGGCGTGAGCCAGATTGCTTTCCCAGCGGCGATAGAAGTCGAGATTGAAGCGCTCCCTGTCGATTCTGTTGTTCTCGGCATCGACTATGCGCCACGGCCACACAAAGCTCGTATCGGTAATGCTCTTCTGGCGGGCGTAGAGCTCGCTCATGCCCACCACCATGTTTACCCCGTTCGAGGCAAGTATGTCGAAGTAGCTGTTGAAGTCCTTCTCCGATGGCTGCTGAAATTCGAGATCCTCAAATGGCAGCTCGTGGCCGTTTGCGGTGTGAGGAAACCAGCCGTCGTTAACTATCAGCTGCGCTTCGCCGTCGCCCCTGAAAAACCAGTTGGGAAACTGCGGGTTCAGCGTCAGAGGCCCTCTTGAAACCGGCTCGCAGCAGCAAAAGCTGCCCTTTTGTCTGTCAAGCTCCGGCATGTTCGAGTGCGTAACATAGCTCCACTCACCCTCGTGCATGGGCGAAAAGCGGATTTTCCATGTTCCGTCGCCGTCGAAAAAGCCATCCACCGAGTAGCATCCGGCTTTGGATACAAACTCCGCTGTAAGGCAAACGTCCGTAAACGGGTTTTCAAACTCTCGCCCGCAAACAAAGCTTGCCTCGAATATCTCCCATTTCGGTATTCTTACCATGCTGCGCCTCCGTTCTGTATAAAAGTTCAAAGCAAAATCATACAAATAAAGCAACCGTGAATATTATACACTGCGGCGCATAATAATACAAGCCCCGCGCCTGCCTTTTTGCCGTAAAACGCGCTTCAACATATATAAGCCGCGCGCCTGATGCATAACCTTTTTCCTCTTGCTTAAAAAAGCGATATGGTGTATAATTCAATATGTTATAATCGGAGGAAGTGTATGGCAAAGAACATAGCGCTGGGAATACTTGCGCACGTGGATGCTGGCAAGACCACGCTCACCGAGTCCATGCTGCTCAAAAGCGGCGCGATACGCAGGGCAGGCAGGGTGGATCACCGCGACAGCTTTCTTGACACTGATGCGCAGGAAAGGGAGCGCGGCATAACCATCTACGACAAAAACGCCATGTTCGAATGGCGCGGCACGCCCATAACCGTAATCGACACCCCGGGTCACACCGATTTTGCGGGGGAGACCGAGCGCGCCCTGAGCGTGCTGGACGCGGCGGTGCTGGTCGTGAGCGGGCCAAGCTCCGTGCAGAGCCATACGCGCACGCTCTGGAAGCTGTGCGATATATACGATGTGCCTGTGTTCATATTCGTAAACAAAATGGACATGCAGGGCACGGATGAGGTCAGGCTGCTTAAGGACTTAAAGCAAAAGCTCAGCCACAAATGCGAAAAGCTCCACTCGGAGGCCTTCTGTGAGGCGGCTGCCGAAAGCGACGAGAAGGCGCTTGAAAGCTATCTCGAAAGCGGCAGGGTAGACGACGCCACCGTAAAGCAGGCGATAGCCTCAAGGCAGCTGTTTCCCTGTATATTCGGCAGCGCGCTAAACCACGAGGGCACCGAAACGCTGCTTGACGCCATAAGCAAATATGCCCTCAGCAAAACAATGGACGGCGAACTGAGCGCCAAAATATACAAGATTGCCCGCGACGCCAGGGGCGAGCGGCTTGCTTTCCTCAAGGTGATGAGCGGCGAGGTCAGGGTGCGCATGCCCATACTCAACACCAGAAACCCGGAGGCCGGCGAGGAAAAGCTGTCCTCGATACGCTTCTATTCAGGCGACAAATACAGAACCGCCGACACCGCGCCCGCGGGCAGCGTCTGCGCCGTAACCGGCCTTAAAAACGTGATAGCCGGCGACACGCTGGGGCAGATGACCGAAAGCGTGAAGCCTGTGCTCGAGCCCGTGTTCACGTACAGAGCAAATCTGCCGGAGGGCACCGATGCCTCGACCGCGCTCAGATTCTTCAGGATACTTGAGGACGAAGACCCGCTGCTCAGGGTTTCCTACAGCGAGAGGCTCAGGGAAATAAGCATACAGGTAATGGGCGAGGTGGCGCTTGAGATACTAACTCGCTCGCTCAAGGACAGGTTCGGCCTTGACGTCTCATTCGATGACGGCAGCATACTCTACAAAGAGACCATCGCAGCGCCCGTGGTGGGCATGGGACATTACGAGCCGCTCAGGCACTACGCCGAGGTGCATCTGCGCCTCGACCCAGCGCCGAGGGGCAGCGGCGTGAGCGTGAGGAGCGAGGTCAGCGTGGACGATCTGGCGCTGTCGTGGCAAAGGCTGATATTCACCCACGTGCTCGAAAGGACGCACGCGGGCGTGCTGACCGGTTCACCCCTGACCGACGTCACGTTTACACTCATCGCGGGGCGCGCCCATTTGAAGCATACAGAGGGCGGCGACTTCCGTCAGGCCACCTACCGCGCCATAAGGCAGGGGCTTATGAAGGCACAAAGCGTGCTGCTTGAGCCCTGGTACGAAATGCGCCTGACGCTGCCCACGGAATACACGGGCAGGGCCATGAACGACATAACCCGCATGGGCGGCAGCTTCACGGGTCCCGAGACGCTTGACGACACTTCGCTGATAGTCGCGCGCGTGCCCGTGCGCCTCGCCCGCGGCTACCAGAGGGAAGTGACCGCCTACACGCGGGGTACAGGCAGCATGAGCCTGAACCTCTTCGGCTACGAGGCCTGCCCCGATAAGGATAAGATCGTGGCTCAGATAGGCTATGAGCCCGAACGCGACATCGACAACCCGGCAGATTCGGTCTTTTGCTCCCACGGCGCGGGTACGCTCGTAAGCTGGCGCGAGGCCGAAGCGCACATGCACATTAAGCCGGAAAAGGAAAGGGACGAGGTCGAGGCCGCGCCTGTGTCTCAGAGCCGAAGCGGCGAAGCCTACGATGAGGAGCTGAAGGCCATATTCGAGCGCACCTACGGCAAGCGCGACAGGCGCATATTCGATAAGCCGCCCGCGATAGAGGCTACGCCCCGCGAAGAACCCGCACATGTGATGATCACTCCAAAGCGCCCCGAATACCTGCTGGTCGATGGCTACAACATCATTCACGCCTGGCCGGAGCTCAAGGGCACGCTTAATGACCTCGAGCGCGGCAGAAAGCTGCTAAGCGACATCCTCGACAACTACGCCGGGCAGACCGACGCGCATATAATACTCGTGTTTGACGCTTATAAGGTAAAGCACAATCCGGGCAGCAGCGAAAAGTACGGACATATCGAAATAGTCTACACCAGGGAGGCTCAGACCGCAGACAGCTACATCGAAAAGCTGGCCTACGAGCTTTCAAAAAACAACCGTGTGCGCGTAGCCACGAGCGACGGCATGGAGCAGCTCATTATACTTGGCTCAGGCGCGCTCAGGATGACCGCCTCGGAGCTTAAAGGCGAAATAGAAAAATCAGTGACCGAAATACGCAAAATAATGGAAAACATGCGCCTGAAAACCGCAGGCACGAACATAGGCAAGGTTATCGGGGACGCTATGTCCGGGAAGGACAAAAAATGAAACGGGCGCTTGCATCGCTGCTGCTGCAATTTTTGGCGGCGCTCGCCTTGACCTTGGCCGCACTGCTCTTAAGACCCATTGATTGGCTGCACGGCGTCTGTGTATGGCTGCTTTTGCCGGCAATCGCCCTCGCAAGCGCGTTTTTGCTGGTAAAAAAAGGCTTGAACCCGTACATCAGCTGGATAATGCCGCCGCTTGCCATGGCGGCGCTGCCGCTCGCCGCGCTGGGCTATCTCACGGACGGAGGCGCGCTCATGCTCACGGTGTTTGTCGGCATACTCGGCGCGGCTGCAGGCGACACACACAACAGATTTACACAAAAGGGACGAAAATGAAAACTGACGAACAACTCACTGCAGGCAAGCTGCTTCAAAGCTATAAGACGCTCTTTACGGAGACATACGCGCTGTGCTTTGCCATAACCGGCGACGAGACGAGCGCCCAGTACGCGCTGATGGACGCCATGGTTGCTTCAGGCGCGGGTGCAAGCAAGCAGAGGCTGCGCGAGCAGGCGATAAAGGCGAGCCTGAGCCGCGAGTGCGAGGCCGACAGCGGCTACGTGTGGCTCGACGACGTGCCTCAGGCACCCACGCTTTCGGGCGAGGACGCCGGGGCAAGGCGCGCGGCCGTGCTCATTTACGGCTGCAAGGTCAGCCTCGCCGACGCGTCGAAGGTGCTGGGCACAAGGCAGGCGAACCTGAAGGCGGCTCTGGCCGAGACGCTTGCAGCCGTGCCGGGAGCAAGCGAGGCAAAACGCAAAAAAAACCTGCAAAGGATTTGCATAAACGAGCTCAGGCTCTTTCCTTATTCGCCAGACACCTCGGCCTTCAGGCGCGCACTTGAAAACCGCCTGAGCAGGGAAAGGGAAAAAACCGAAATCGCTGCGGGCGGACACAGGCTTTTGAGCGGCATCGCCGCGCTGGTTATGCTGCTGCTCATAGGCTTTATGCTCTGGACGGGCGCGGTGCTGCTCAACTACTTCAGGGACAGCGCTCAAAACAACGCGGAGGAAGTAAATGTCTCAGTACAGGGGATTGATTAAGGAGGTCGTATTCCGCAACGAGGAAAGCGGCTATTCTGTCGTGAGCGTAAAGCCGGAGCATGGTGAAGAGTTTACCGCGGTCGGCATACTGCCCTTCGCGCAGGAGGGCGACTATCTCGACCTGACGGGCGAGTGGGTTCAGCACGCCACATACGGCGAGCAGCTGAAGGTCGCCTCCTTTGAATTCTGTCAGCCCACCGAGGCAAGCGCCATAGAAAAATATCTGGGCTCAGGAGCCATAGACGGCGTGGGCGCGACCATGGCCAAGCGCATAACCAGGCACTTCGGAAAGGACACGCTGAGCATTTTAGACAATCAGCCCGAGCGCATCATCGAGGTAAACGGCATAGGCCGCAAGACCGCAAAGCGAATAATCGAATCCTATCAGGAAAAAAGGGAATCTCAGGGCGCTTACATGTTTTTTATGTCGCTTGGCATATCGCCCTCTCTCGCAAACAAAATCTACACAGCCTACGGCCGCGATTCGATAATCATCACCCGCACTCAGCCCTACAGGCTGGCGGAGGAGATAAGGGGCGTGGGCTTCCGCACGGCGGACAAAATAGCGCTCATGGAGGGCTATGCGCTCAGCGACGAGAGGCGCCTTGGCTGCGGCATCAAATTCGTTCTGAATGAGAGCCTGAACGGCGAGGGCCACACATACCTCCCGGAGAACGTGTTTTTGCAGCAGTGCGCCGACATGCTTTCCGTGCCTGTAGAGGCCGTAAACACGGTGGCTGCCCGGCTGATTATGAAAAACGAGCTGGTATACGAAACCGTTGGAGACATCACGGCGGTATTCCTGAAGCAGGCCTACGAGTGCGAGGTCGACATCGCCGCGCGCATAAGCCGCATGTGCCTAAGAAACGCAAATAAATCACCAGACGAAATCTCCGTGCCGGATACGCTGCCTGACGGCACCGTATTGAGCCAGAATCAAAAGGCAGCGCTGGCCACGGCGCTTTCATGCAGCGTTACCGTTATAACCGGCGGACCCGGCACGGGCAAGACCACGCTGATAAGGGGCATTATAGACTTTACCGAGAGAAAGGGCACCACGCTTCTGTGTGCGCCCACGGGCAGGGCGGCAAAGCGCATGAGCGAGGCTACAGGCAGGGAGGCCAAGACCATTCACCGCCTGCTCGAGTACGGGCAGGGCGGGGGCGAGGGCTTTGCTAAAAACGAGGACGACCGCCTTGAGGCGGACACGGTCATTGTCGACGAGACCTCGATGGTGGATATTTTTCTTATGCGCGCCCTGTTGAAGGCGCTTGTGCCCAAGGTCAGGCTCATACTGGTGGGCGACGCTGACCAGCTGCCCAGCGTGGGCGCGGGCAACGTGCTCAAAGATCTGATATCCTCTGGAACCGTGCCTGTGGTAAGGCTCACCGAGGTCTTTCGCCAGAGTGAGCAAAGCGCGATAGTCATGAACGCCCACCGCATCAACCGGGGCGAAATGCCTGTGCTCAACGCCAAAAACAGTGACTTTTTCATGGAAAAGACGCCGGGCGCCGCCGAGGCCGCGCAAAGCGTGACCGAGCTCGTGATGCGAAGGCTTCCCAAGTACATGGATCTCGATCCGCTCAGCGATATACAGGTGATGTCGCCCATGAAAAGGGGCGAGGTGGGCGTGATTGCCTTGAACAAGCTTCTGCAGCAAAGGCTCAACCCGCCGGGCGACAAAAAACAGCTGCTTCGCGGCGAGACGTGCTTCAGGGCGGGCGACAAGGTGATGCAGACAAAGAACGACTACAGCCTCGGCTGGGTCAGGCACGGCGAGGCGGGGCAGGGTGTTTTCAACGGCGACATAGGCTATGTGACCGAGGTGGATACCGAGAATAACTCGCTCACCGTGCGCTTTGACGACGACAGGCGGGCGCGCTACGAGAAGGATATGCTGGACGAAATCGACCTTGCCTACTGCATGAGCGTGCACAAAAGCCAGGGCAGCGAGTTCAAGTGCGTGGTTATGCCGCTGATCTCAGGGCCTCCGATGCTCATGACGCGCAATCTCCTCTATACCGCCGTGACCCGCGCGCGCAAGCTGGTTGTGCTTACCGGCAGACCCGAATGCGTATACGCGATGGTGCAAAACGATCACATTCAGGCTAGATATTCCTACCTCGCCGAAAGGCTCAGGCAGCTTTCGGGCATAAAGAACAATGAACGCGCTGATTAAGGAATTGCTGTTTTCGCCGCGCTCCACGTGCCTCGGCTGCGGCAGCGTGCTTGGCACGGACAGGGACTGGCTGTGCGCGGACTGCTACGCCGGGCTCAACCCGCTGTATGTAAACGGCATGGCGCAAAAACGCATATGCTTAAACTGCGGCGAGGAGTACGTAAGCGGCTTTTGTCGTGTGTGCAAAAAGCGAAAGGTTGCAACGCTCGAAGCGGTTTCAAGCTACGAGTTTGAGGGCGCAATCAGAAATCTCGTGCATGCCTTCAAGTTTTCAGGCGTGTGGCGCCTGAACGGTTGGATGGCCGAGGAAATGCTTAAGGCCTGCCAAAGCGACTTTCTTGAGGGTGTTACCGACGTGGTTCCGACGCCCATGCACAAAATGCGGCGCTTGGTCAGGGGCTACAATCAATCCGAAAAGCTGGCCATAGCATTTTGCAAATTGACAGGCATTCCGATAAACGAAAGCCTTAAACGCATTCGCAACACGAAGCAGCAGGTGAAGCTCAAGGGCGAAGCGCGCCGCAAAAACCTGACCGGCGCATTCGAGTGCAGGCAGGATCTATCAGGCAGAACCGTGCTGCTCATAGACGACGTGCGCACCACCGGCTCAACCGCCGTAAACTGCTCGAAGACCCTTTTAGCATCGGGCGCAAGCGAGGTGCGCGTGCTCACGTTCGCCCAGGCCGTAAACCACGCACCCGACAACAAAAAATATGCGCCCGACCGGGGCGTAAAGCTGATAAAACCGATAAAAGACGAGTTTTAAACAAAAACGCCCGCTTCTGCGGACGAAAATACTGCGGGTAACAGGACTCGAACCTGCACGCCTTGCGGTAAAGGAACCTAAATCCTTCGCGTCTGCCAATTCCGCCATACCCGCGTGTAAGGGTTATTTTAACGCCCCAAGGCGGATTTGTCAATAGAATGGGCGCGCAAAAGTGGTATAAGAAGCAATTTTAACGGGGGAAGCATGCACCGGATACTACATCACGAATCGGTCGATTCAACAAACGAGAGGCTTAAGGCCGTGGCCGCCCAAAGCCCCGACGGGCTTGTGATAAGCGCCGACGAGCAGACGCTCGGCAAGGGACGGCTGGGGCGCAAATGGGTGAGCGATAAGGGGCAGGGCGCGTGGTTTTCGCTGCTCGTAAAGCGGGACGGCATAGATAAAAGCAATGCAGGCGGCCTCGTGTTCGTATGCGCCATCGCGGCATATAAGAGCTTAAGCTTGCTCACGAAGTGCGCGGACATACGCATAAAGTGGCCTAACGACATCGTATTGAACGGCAAAAAGCTGGCCGGGATACTGTGCGAAAGCGGCTTTGACGGCGACAGAATAAGCTGGAGCGTGTGCGGCATAGGCATAAACCTGACCGCTGAACATTTTCCGCCGGAATTACCGTGGGCGGCCTCTGTGCGGAGCGAAACGGGCATATGCCTGAGCGCAGACGACGTGATAAACGCTTTTTTAAAAGAATTCGATGAGGCGCTTAACCTGCTGATAAGCGGCGGCCTTGCTGCGGTGCTGGACGAAATCAGCCCAATTTCGGCGACGATAGGCAAAACCGTCGAGGCGGATATGCCATCAGGCAAAATCACCGGCAGGGCGACAGGCTTTGAGGAAAGCGGCGCGCTCATAATCGAAACCCAAAGCGGCCCCGTCAGCGTGAACGTCGGCGACGTCAGCGTAAGGGGAATAATGGGCTACACGGATTAGTTAAAAATGACGGGAGGAGTGAAACAATGAATTTTAAGCTGCTTGCGCTGATACTTCTGACCTTGACCTTCATATACAAGCTGTTTATGTCGCTTCGCGAAAGAAAGTCGTTTGCCAACCCGATACCCGCAAACGTCAGCGATATATACGATGAAACGACATACGCCAAATGGCGTGCCTACTCCGCCGAAAAATCAAAGTGGGAGATAGTCTCCACCGCCTGCTCGTATATTCTCACCTTTGTGCTTTTAATAACAAACGCATATGCGGGCTTTGCAAGGCTGTTCAACAGCGACGTATACGTACAGGCCCTGTCCGTCGTGCTGCTCAGCGTGATAACCGACGGCGTTTTCGGCGCGGTATTCGGCTACATCGACGCCATGATAGTTGAGCAGAAATACGGCTTCAACCGCACAACGATAAAGACCTTCATAGCCGACCAGATCAAAAACGTGATTATCTCGTTTATCATTATGACGGGCATCACCTTCCTGCTTGCGGCGCTGCACATGTGGCTTAAGGACTATCTCGCATTAGCGTTCGCGCTGGCGATGTTTGTGTTTGTTATGCTGGTAAGCTTCCTGTTTCCGTTTTTCAGCAAAATCTTCAACAAGTTTACCCCACTTGAGGACGGGGAGCTTAAGGACAAGCTCTGCGCTCTTCTTACAAAAAACGGCTACAGCGTCAGGAAAATCCAGGTGATGGACGCTTCCAGACGCTCCAGTAAATCCAACGCCTACTTTACGGGCTTTGGCAAGACCAAGACGATAGTGCTCTACGACACGCTTGTCAGCTCATCCACGCCCGATGAAATCTGCGCGGTGTTCGCTCACGAGATGGGGCACGGACTGCACAGGGACACGCTCAAAAACCAGATACTGAGCTTTATTAACATCGCAGTAATCGCGCTGTGCGCGTTCTTTACGGTAAAATATCCCGCCATATACGTGGATTTCGGCTTTGACGCGGTGAACTACGGCTTTGCCCTGCTGCTCGTGGCGACTATAGAAATGGAAATAATCGCTCCGCTGTTTTCGCTCTTCACCTCGTGGAGATCCCGCAAAGCCGAGTATCGTGCAGACGCGCGGGCGGTCAGCGAGGGCTACGGTAAGGAGCTAATAAGCGCGCTCAAAAAGCTGGCCAAGGAGAACTTTGCCCACCTTGCACCGGACGAGCTGATAGTAAAGCTCACATATTCCCATCCCACTCTGAGCCAGCGCATCACCGCTATAGAAGCGGGCATGAAGGTCGAAAGCGGACGGGAGCCCGATTCGGAGGCTTAAAATGGAAATCAGAGATTATAAGGATTACAATGAAGACGAAATCCTGCGCCTGTATACGTCGGTAGGATGGACGGCTTACACAAATAACCCGGCCTCGCTTGCAGGCGGCTTTGAGCATTCGCTGTGCGTGCTCGCGGCGTACGAAAACGATGAGCTTATCGGCGTAATAAGGGTCGTTGGGGACGGCTTTACCATCGTATACGTTCAGGATATACTGGTCCATCCCCAATGGCAGCACCATCATGTCGGCGCGGCGCTTTTAAGGGCTGTGCTTGAGCGTTTTTCAAATGTAAGGCAGATAGTGCTTGCTACGGACGATACGCCCAAAACCGTAGCCTTCTACAAATCCATGGGCTTTTCGGAGCTCTCGGAGATGGGCTGCCGGGGATTTATGCGTGTTTCCATGACCTCTGTGTGAGAAAATCTGTTTACGGCTTGCTGTAACAGACAGAAAGGATCAAAACAAATGAAGCTTATGAGATTTGCACTCTTCCTTGTGCTTGCTGTGACTGTAGCGGCAATGCTTCCTACAGCGTATGCAAGGGAGAGTGAGTCGCAGACGCAGCTCCTAATTGAACGGCTCGCTGTATCATACGCCGCTTACGGCATATGCGACGATGAGGCGCTGTCAAATCTCGCCGCGCTTGATGCGGACCGCGGGGATAAGTGGGCGCGCATAATGGATATATGGGGCGCAGAGGTAACTGTAAATGAAGCGCTGCCCGGCGGCCTGCCGGAGGACGATTCGCTGTGCCTGGTCGCGCTCGGCTTTCAATTGAACCCGGATGGCACTATGCGCGATGAGCTCATCGAGCGCCTGAAGGTGCTGCTTGCCGCGTCCGAGCAATATCCTGAGGCACTTATCGTCTGTACGGGCGGCGGCACGGCGGCAGACGACCCGACCGCGACTGAGGCCGGTCGAATGGGGGAGTGGCTGATAGCGCAGGGCGTTGACCCCTCACGCGTTATCGTTGAGGATCATTCCTTGACCACCGCCCAGAACGCGATGTATACCCTCGATATTCTGGAGGAGAAATATCCTCAGGTGACGCAGCTTGCAATCATTTCAAGCGATTACCATATATTCACGGGAACGCTGCTGTTCAGCGCCGAAGCGATACTAAGGGACAGCCGCGTCGAGGTCGTAAGCAACGCCGCGTGGCATGCTCCGAGCGGCACCCTGTCCACGATGTTTCAGGCCGGGGCGCTTATCGAGCTGTCCGGGGACGCTGAAACCGCCTTTGAAATCTATTATGAAACCTACGATATCCACGAGCTGCCGCCCTTGAACAAGGAATGACGGCAGGGAGCTGATGCCAAACCCGCTTCGCCATTCAGCCCGACAATAAAATCGTAAGTCCCCGCATGCATATGGCGCGTGCGGGGACTCGGTTTTGCTTAATAAGTCGCGGTTTAGCGCTTGCCGGCGTCGTAGGGGATGCCCTCCGCCTTGGGCGCGCGGGAGCTCTTGGAGGTGAACGCCAGAACTATCAGCGTAATGACGTAGGGCGCCATGCGGTAAATGTTGGCGTTGATGTTCCATTCCTTGAGCAGGTACACGCCGTCGCCGTTCAGATCGAGCGTGGAGTAGGAGGCGGCCACGCACTTGAACAGGCCGAACAGCAGTGCCGCGCCCGCAATGTTGAGCGGCTTCCAGTTGCCGAAAATCATAACGGCCAGAGCAAGGAAGCCGAAGCCTGCCACGTCGCCGTTTGTGGAGCAGCTCTGGGTCGTGAGTACGTACACAAAGCCGCCGAGGCCCGCCAGCGCGCCCGAAATCACGGTGCCCGCGTAGCGCTTGCCCATTACGTTTATGCCTAGCGACGCGGAGGCCTGCGGATTTTCGCCGCAGGAGCGCAGCCTCAGGCCGAAGCGCGTCTTGTAAAGTATTATCGCGGCGACCACGAACAGTATGATGCACACGTATGTGGCGAGGTAAACCTTGTCTATGAACGAGGCGCCCAGAAAGCCCATCTCTGCGTTTTTGTCGTAGCCCAGCATTTCCTTCTTGAGCATGAAGTTGGCGCTGCTGGTCACGTTCAGGGTGTTCTGGTTTGCTATGATGCGGATAAAGAACAATACGAGCGCGGGCGCCATGAGGTTGAGGGCGGTGCCGCCAACGGTCTGATCCGCCTTGAGGTTGATGGCGGCGAAGGCGAGCAGCAGGCTGAACACGGCGCCGGAGACCGCCGCAAATATCATTGCCAGCAGACAAAAGCCCTGCAGCCCCCAGTAACTGCTCATGTTGTATTCGGTCACCGAGCGGCTTATCTTGACGCTGAAGCTGTCATACAGCGGCTGGAACCAGCCCCATTGCTGCACAAGGTGCACGAACAGCACGCCCATAAACGCGCCGAATATCATAATGCCTTCAAGCGCCAGGTTGATTATGCCGCTGCGCTCGGCATAAACGCCGGCCAGAGCCACTATCATCAGCGGCACGGCGTATACAAGAGTTTGTCTGATCAGAAAGGGCATTACTTGGACACCTTCTTTCCACTGCTTATCTTGGCTATGAGCGTCTTGATGGCCAGCATGAACGCGGACAGGTACACTATAACGGCGATTATAACGTCGGTTATGTATTCGTTGTACGCGGTCAATTCAGTCAGCTTCTGCCCGTTTATCTTGAGCATGGACATGAACAGTCCTACGAACGGCACGGCCAACGGGTTGTTGAGCGCCAGCAGCGCCACGGGTATGCCGTTAAAGCCCTCGGCGGGCAGCGACTGGTACGTCGTCCAGAAGAATTCGGTGTTGCCGGAAAGGTAGTACAGCGAAGCGCCCGCTGCTGACAGCGCGCCCGCGATGGCCATGGTGATGACTATGTTGCGCTTGTCCTTTATGCCGGCGTAGCGCGCCGCATACCTGTTGGCGCCGCAGGCCTTGAGCTGGTAGCCGAAGGTGGTCTTGGACAGAATGATGTAGATTATCACGGCAAACAGTAT
>JAFPYA010000039.1 GCA_017412445.1 Clostridia bacterium | reverse complement strand
GTGCGCCCCGACAAAATATGCAGTAGCGCAGGGGGCTTGGCAGAGCAGCGATTACACCGTCGACGGAGTGAGCGCGTGCTGGTGGTGGCTGCGTTCTCCCGGTGACAATTCCAGCAACGCTGCTTACGTCGACAGCGACGGCTACGTCGACTACCACGGCGAAGGGGCCTTCGACGGCCGCGTCGGTGTCCGTCCCGTCGTAGTCGTCCTGCCTTAAAAATACATCCCCATAATCCAATCCCAATCCAATAACATAGCGTGATGCAGTAAATCTGGAAAGAAGCGAATCTAAGCGCGAAGTGTAATCCTTAATCAATCTCGCGTGAAGCGCGAAAAAGCAGCGGCGTTTCAAGTATCGTCGCTGTTTTGTTTTATTGATAAAAAACAAACCTACCACGACCATTTGCTACATCACCCAATGTCCGCCCCTGACTGACATTTTAGACAATTCCGGTCACAGACCGTCATAAACGCACAAGAATCCGTTGCTTTCCGAGTGGATCGATTTGAGCAAAATCGGGTGGAATCCGGGGGAATCGAGTTTGAGGGCATAAAAAAGACCGGACTTGGATTGACAAGCCCGGTCTTTGTTACCGCGTGCCTGGAGGGATTCGAACCCCCGACCTTTTGGCTCGTAGCCAAACACTTTTACAGGAACATATTAAAATCGATGCTGCCTTCAACGGGTGGAATGCTGCCGCAATCCTGAACAGCGTTACCCTACAAAACCTTTGTTGCCATAGACCAAAGTAACATACGGCAACATCGTATCAAAATTCACGTTCTTTGCCAGGCCTCCCTCGAGCTGTTTTTTGCAACAGGCTGATTTGTTTTTATGCGCAATATCGCACGGTTTTTGCCATCCGGAAATTGTTTTAAGGTCGGGTGCCTGGCGTTTCAAAAGGCAAAGGCTCTTTTTTACTTGACAAGCGCGGGTGTATCTATTACAATAAACGCGGAATGTGACAACAATATGAACGCCGCCGCATTTTTTTGTGAGGAAAAGCAATGAAAAAATCGCCTATAGCAATAACGCTTATACTCTTTGCGCTGTTTTTTGCCTACACCTGCGCCACGATACTCGTGGACGTGGGGCAGTTTGCGCCTCAGAGCATCGACGCCTCGGGTGAAACCGGAACCGTCACCACTGATATAGGCTTTCAGCACCTGAACATCGCCGCCCACAACGCGCTCAAATACAACCGCACGTTCTACAAGGTGTCGGAGTATTTGGGCTACGCGGGGCTTATGTGCGGGGCGGCAATAGGGGCAATGTGGCTGATAAGCCTGATTAAAACCAAAAAGCCAATGCAGGTCGCGCCCGCGCTCAACGCCGCCGTCGTCGCCATGGCGCTCATGGTAGTGTTTTACGTGCTCTTCGAGGTGCTGAAGCTCAACTACCGCCCCGTGATACTGGAGGACGGCGAGCTTGAAGCCAGCTATCCCTCGAGCCACACGCTGCTTGGCTGCGTGGTGTTCAGCTGCTGTGCGCTGGTTTCGACGCATTTGGTCAGGGACAGGGCGCTCGGCAAGACGCTCAGCCGCCTGTTTTACCTGCTCGCGCTTCTGATCGTTTTGTTCAGAACGCTCAGCGGCGTGCACTGGGTAAGCGACATAGCGGGCGGCGTGCTGCTCTCAGCCGCCATAATGTACCTTGCCGAATTCCTGCTCTATCTGCAGACCGAGGCGCTTAAAAGAGCCGCCTGATAAGCAAAAAAGCCGCCCGAAGGCGGCCTTTCCGACCGGCATGCGCAAACGCACGCAGGTCGGATTTTTTTCGTCAGGGCTTTATGAGCACCTTGAGCGCCTGTCCGCCCTGCGCCGTCTGAAAGGCGGTCTCCCAGCTTTCCAGATCAAACACGTGGGTCACTATGCCCTCAGCCGTCAGGCGGCCGTCGGCGAAGCGCTCTATTACCGGCTCGTAGCAGTGGGGGCTAAGCTGACTGCCGACTATAGTGATTTCCTTTGCGTCCCCGATAAGGCTCCAGTCTATCGTGGAGGGGCCGCTCATCACCGAAAACTCCACAAAGCGCCCGCCCTTGCGTATCATGTCCAGGCCCTGCTGCACCGCGGACGGGTGCCCCGTGGCCTCTATGTAGATATCGCAGCCTACGCCGCCGGTGATTTCCAGCACGCGGGCGAGCGCGTCGCCCTGCTGCGGGTTCAGCGTCTCATCCGCGCCCAGACGCTTCGCGGCTTTGAGCCGGTCGTTGTTCAGGTCCAGCACTATGAGCCGCTTGGGCTTAAGCTCCTTAAGCGCCTGCACCATGCCCAGACCCAGCGTGCCCGCGCCCGCCAGCACCACGGTGTCCTCGGGGGAGGGATTCGCTTGCCCGACACAATGGCGCGCGCAGGCGAAGGGCTCTATAAGCGCCGCCTGCTCGAGCGTAAAGCTCTCCGGCACGCGGTGAACGATGGAGCCTTTTGGCAAAACGGTGTATTCGGCCATGCCGCCGTTCAGCTTCTGCTTAAAGCCGAACACGTTGTGCGGATCGCACAGCCAGTACATGCCGCGCCTGCAATACCAGCAGTCGTTGCAGGGAACGATTTGCTCGGGAATCACCCTGTCGCCCGGCTTAAACCCGCCCGGCACCTCGCCGCGCACCTCAACCACCCTGCCAAAGAACTCGTGACCGGGTATGAAGGGCGGCTCACAGTAGCCCGGCATTCCGTTGCCGCCCCAGAAGCGCGCCGCGCCCTGCCGCGCCTTCACGTCTCCGGCGCAGATTCCGCAGCCCTCGACCCTTATCAGCATCTCGCCGTCCTTAAGTGTCGGCAGGGGCACGTCCTTCATTTCATAGCGGTCCTTGTTTACCGCGAGCAATGCTTTCATGTTGCTCTCTCCTTTTCAATATTGTCACACGCTTCTTATGCCGCCAAAAAGCTGAGCCTCCGGCATAGAATCCGGGCACAGCTCCAGGGCGAGCATTATGCTTAAGCACCACTGGGCCACATATCCGGTAGAGATCCACTCGATCTCGTACAGCTTTTTGCCTTCAGACGTCACCGCCAGAAGCTTTTCGGGCTTAAAGCCTGCGTCTGAGCGGTGCAGCGGGCTCGAGTCAGCAAGCGCCCTCCAGCCTTTTTGCGCGGGTACAGGGTCGCCGCCAAGATAGGAGCATACGAGCGCGATTGCCGCCGTGAGGCAGTTCATACTGAATTCCTTTCCTTCGGTCATCGAGCCGAAGTGCTCGCGCCTTTCCTCATCGCTCATGCTGTAGAGCTTTCCGTAATCCCTGACCAGCTTTTTCAGCTCCTCCGACCCAAGGGCGTCTATCGCCTCAAGGTATACCTGCGGCTCTCCCATGCATACGGACAAGTGTATATTCTCGGTGAATTCGCCTATATACTCCATGCGCCCGCTTTCGGGCTCAAAGGCGAAGTGCGGGCCTGAGCCCAGCCCCATCGGGGCGGAGGCGATGCCGTTTATGCCGTTTTGAATCTTGCTTAAAGCCGCCTCCGAGAGCGTGCGCTCGTACTCCGTCATCCAGTTGGACAAAAACGACGCCCAGTCGGGCCCTGTACGCACGGCGAGATGCTTTGTGCCGTCCACGTCTCTGTAGGAGTGCAGCCCGTTTGCCCAGGAGCCGGCTGCGCTCACGGCCTCATGCATGCAGTCGCCTATCCTCCGGTCTCCCACAAGATAGTACATAGGCCTGTGGTGCCCCGCCATGCCTATGCGAGGCTCCTTGCAGGGACAGCCCCAGTGGCGCACGTTGTGGCGCGAGCCGAGACCCTTGTAGGGGCCGAAATGATAGCAGTCCGTCTCGGAGCAGTGGCGGCTCATGGCCTCCGCAAGCGTGTACACGTCCTCCCTGCCCGTGCGCAAAAAGTACAGCCAGAGCCAGTACGTTGGCACAAGCTCGGTATTCTGCCACGCCCAGCCGCCAAAGTCGTAGAACCACTTGTGCCTGCTTGAGTCAAACGTGTGCATTATGTCGCCGTAGTCGAGCAGACCGTACCAGCCGCGGTTTTCGATCTCGCTTTTGTAGAATTCGACCGCGGCGGCCATCTGCTCTTCCAAAAGGCGCTTGGCGGGGGTGTCGTATCCGGGCAGGCTCCAATAGCCAAAGGCCCTTTTATCGTGATAGTATTCGGGCTTTTCCATATACACCGCGGGCTTTTGTGTTCTTGAGGCAAAGCGGCAAAGCGCTTCGTCGTCTGCAAGCCCGTCGGTCAAAAGCGTATAGCATTCACAGGTAAAGGCGATGCCCTGAGGGCGCGGATCGGGCTCGGAAAAGCCCTCGTTGCACTCAAAGCGATAGGCGCGCGTGTCGTAGTGTCCAAAGTCCAGTGCCTCACAGAAGGGCGACTTGAACCATGCCGTGACGAAGGCCTCATCCGCGTCTATATCGTCGGCCTCAAGCGCCGCGGGGTAAAGCTGCCAAAAATCCTTTATGCCAACGAGCAGCGTGCCGTTTTCTGAGCCAAGGGCGAGCGCGCCCGGCGCCCTGCGGCCGCTCATAGCCCTTACGGCGCTGCATTCCCTGTGCGTCTGCTTGCTTACGACATATGACAGCTCGTTTGGCTGGTTGAGGATATATCTGCGCCATACAGGCAGGCGCTCATAGACCTCGGCGATGTAGGCGCTCTCCGCGCTGCCTGCCACGCAGGAAAGCAGCTGCCCCGCGTTTTGCTTTTCCGCGAGCCCCCTGGGCGTTCTGGGGTGCTCGCATTTAATGTACATGGCTTCCTCGTGGAAGACCTCCCTGTCCGTGGCGAGCTTGATGTGACGGTTGTACTTTGCCCCCTGCAGCACGCTCAGATATACCAGTCCCAGCCCCTTCACAAAGTCCTTTTCGGGATTTCCATCGTAGAAGAAGGTGAATTCATAGCGGATGTCGAGCGAATCCGCGCCAAGGAGCATGCGCGCGCTGAAGGGCATTTTATCTTCTCGGGAATCGAGCACGCCCTCGTACTTTATTGCGCACACCCTGTCCTTCGCCGCCTCTATATCCACCTTGTCTATGCGCGCAAGGCAATTAAAAACGGTAATGCTTTCGATTTCACCCTCATGCTCTCTGCTTTCAAGCTTCAGGAGCGGGTAGATGGCGCTTATCCGCTTTTGCCCGTCCACGCACACGTCCCGCGCCATATCGCGGCTGCCCGCATTTGGCAGCGTCAGCGAAAGACGCCCTGCCTGAATTCTTTTTCCTTCGGGGCAGTCGAGTATCGCTATATCCTCATAAGGCGGTTGCGCTTTTGCGCTTTTTATCTCGACCCAGCTGCCCGCAAGCTCGCTTGAAAACGTGTGCCGTATCCACTTTGCGCTGCCGTCCGGCCAGAAGGCGGCCGTCTCGCTGAGCAGGGGAAGCGCGTTTCCCTTTTCGCCTTCGGCGGTAAAATCGGTCGCGGTCATTTCGCCCGGCTTCCAACAGCTGCCCACAGAAACATAGCCGCCGACATGCCGCCCGTCAATAAGTTCAAATCTCATAGCACACCTCCGCAGCAGTTGATAACTTAAAGCAGATGGGAGCTTGCCCATCTGCTCATTTGATGCTTTTACGAATGCAGCCGGCTACGCTGTGCGCAAGCAGCCTTACGCCCTCTTCGGAAGGATGCGTGTCGTCGTCTGAGAGCATTTCGCCGGGATTTTGCATGACCAGCGCGTGCAGGTCGTCTATTTCGATCCCCATAGGCACGAGGATGTCGAGCGCCGCGCGGTTGTAGCTTTCTATGTCCTGATTGCTGCGCTGATATTCATTCTTGGGGCCTATGGGCGTAGTCGTCGCAAATATCACCCGGGCGCCCGTCTTTTTGAGCTCGCGCCCGAGCTTAAATATGGCATCCCTGTATTCGTCGAGGCTCACAAACGGTCCGTCCCCGGGGAACATTCGCACCACGTCGTGCAGGCCGTTGTTCCAGTGGATCACGTCGGCCTCGTTCAGCTTATCGCGCCAGAAGCGCAGAGAATACAGCGTCCATTTTGCAAAGGCGCAGTTTTCCGTCGGCCACCATACCTCGCACTCGTCCGCCAGCAGCTCCTTAACCTGCGGGGCGTACGCCGAGCGTATGGAATCCCCAAGCAGCACCGCATGCTTCATCTGTTACTCCTTTTCGTCCGGAAGCTTTATGCACACAGGGCCGAGCAGACCCGATACCGCCCTCGCGTGCGGGGTCTGCAGCCGCCCCGCGGCTATCATGCCGTTGCGCAGGGAGTTGAGCACCTCCACGCGAATACAGTTTATACCGGGCTTGAGTAATTTGTCAAGCTTAAACGCATAGGGCGGCGCCAGCCTTTCGCCGAGCCTCTGCCCGTTTATATACACAACGGCGATGTCTGCCACTTTGCCCAGATCCAATACGGCGTTTTCGGGCACGGCCTGACCCATATCGAGCCTGTTCTCGTATATTCCCCAGCCCGTATAGCCGCCCAGCTCATCGTCGTCCGCCCAGTCATTAAGCGTGTAAGGCGCGCGCCGCGTCTGCTTTTCATCGCCCTGAACGGCGCTTTTAATGCTGAGGCACCAGCCCTGGTTGAGGGTGCAGAGCGTTTTTCCGGACACGCTTGCGCTAAGCTCCGTCAGCCAGTCGGGATTCTCTTCGGCCTCGATGCCGCTGTCAAACAGCACCCACATGGCGCCAAAGGGCACGAAGGGAAGCGCAAGAAGCGCCCATCCGTCCTGAACGCTGGCCTTTACGCGGGCAAGGCCGCCGGTTCTTGTGTCAAACAGCACCGCATCGCATGAGGCGGTATTGAAACGCAGCTTTGCAAGCCGCGCGAATTGCGAGTGCGAGCGGATAAAGTATGCCGTAGAGCCGCCCTCGTATTCGCGCTTTGTGGCGTCAAAGTCCGCCTGAGCGCAAAAGTCCACGTCCGGCAATATGCCGGCCTCTCTGAGTTCATCAGTCAATTCATTAAGAGGAACGAGCTTTGTGCCCTCAAAGGCGACCTTCACCCTGCCGTCGTTTTGCGCGGCGTCCTTGAAGCCGAAGGCTTCACAAGGCTTTTCGTCCGTGCAGAGCACGGGAAAGCCGCTGTCGGCGAGCTCTCTTATCCGTTCAGCCGCCCGTACGTCTATGAAGGGCAGCCCCGGCACTACCAGCGCCTTAAAAGCCGCATCGCCGACCAGCAGCGTGTCCCCGTCCAAACGGGCATTTATGAGCGACTCGGCGTTTATGTGGGCGTAATCGTAGCCGCCCTGCGTCAAAAACAGCGCCGCCCTTCGCGCGCGCACCGCAAGGTACTGCCAGCGGTCACAGCGGGTGTCAAAGCGTATGCTGTCGTAGCGCTCGCGCCGGTCAAAGCCCGGAATTTCGCCGTCCGAAAGCTCTTCGCGGAATTCGGGCCCCGTATAGGGCAATTCACTGCGCAGCGAGCCGAAATACAGTCCTACGGCGGGCAGGCGCCTGCCGCTTTGCACTAGGTACTGGTTTCTGGCTATCGCGGCGTTGATTTTAGCTATATAAGGCCAGATAAGGCTGTTTCGGTTTATGAAGCTGCCGAAGGAATTGTGCCAGGCAAAATACCCCGGCCAGGCGTAAGCGGCGTGAATGTAGGGCATGCCGTGGTAGATAAGCTGTCCCACGCCGGCGGAGGTCAGCTTTTCGCCGGCCATAAGCAGGCGCGCGGGCGATTCCATATAGTCGCAGCCCGACCATACGAACGCCTCCGCGGTCACCAAGGGCTTTTTGTATAAAAGGGCGGCGGAGGACGCCATCTTCATAAAATCCAGAAGGCCTGCGCTCGCCAGCTGCTCGGTTTCGGGTATGTCGACCCTGCCATACGCCGCGAGGGGATCCATTGCGTGGCCGTAGCACTGCACGCGGGTCTTTAAGCCGTGTGCGTGCGCCCACCCTGTGGCCTCCGAAAGGAAATAGTCGCTGAAAAGCTCGGCAAGGGTAAGGTCATAGTCCCTTCTTATGCGCTCGCCCGCATCGGAGACTGTGTCAAAGCAGGCGATGGCGTGCCCGGCCTCGTTCACGCTGTGCTCGCGCGTCATGAGCAGGGGCAGATAAGGCGTAAGCTCGTAGCCGCGGCGGTTTCTGAATTCGGTCAGAAAGCCTTCAGACCAGAAATAGGGGCCTACCAGCTCAAAGCTGTCCAGAAATACCGCGCGCAGGGGCGAGCCCGAGTAAGCCTCCAAAAAGCCCCTGCCTATGTGCCTGTCCAGATAGGGCGCCGCCTTGCCGGATGAGAAGTGATCCACCACGTAGCTCTCCCCGTCCGCGTCGATGCGGCTGTCTGTTTTTACCCTCTGACAGCTCGGCCCCTCGTAGGCGGCAAATACGTACCAGTCGCCCTCGGGGAAGGGATAGACAAGCTCGTCGTCCTTCACAAAGCCGCTCACGTCCTTCATGCTGCTTAAATCAAGCAGCACGCTTTCGTCGGGCCTGGCGCTCATCTTGCCCTCCGGCCTGTCGCCCCGCGCAATCGTAACGTGGGACAGCCTGAGTTCCCGGCGCATGCGCGGCCAGTCCATCGACCAGACCACCATCGTGCCCGTCATGTATGAACCGGAGCGTTCAGGGCCGATCAACTGGTTGAACGAGGTCTGCGCGCTGATCAACTTGACCCGCTGCGTTTTTCCGCCCGGCACATAGCTTGCGCCCACGATCAGCGCCTTCATGCCGTTGCGCTCAGGTTCAACCCGCGTGTCTCCCAGCGGATAGCCGGAGCCTGCGGTCATTTCCAGCAGCAGTCCCAATTCGCGCGCCTTCTCCATAAGGCGGCGAATCAGCGCAAAGTAGCGCTCGGTGCCGTAGCCGTGAGCCTTCAGCATCTGTTCGCGGTCGTTGGCGTCGAGGTGGGAAAGCCCCCTTAAAAACGCCTGAATTTCTCCGCCTGCGAAGCCGCCGTTTTTCAGATCCTCAAGCTGAGAAATCAGCACGTCCTCCTCCACGTCCATGCCCGGCCACCACCATCTGGCCATGGGGCGGTACTGCATGGAGGGGTTCTGAAGCTCGCGCAAGTTAAGCCTGTTCATGTTTGGCCTCTTTTGAAAGCTTACGCTTTTATCAGGTTTTTCTTTAACAGCCTGTATGCCTCGGCCATCCTTTCGGCGCAGCCGGTTTCGGGATGGAAGGCCTCTATGGTGATGCTCGAGTCGTAGCCGCTTTCGTTTATCACCCTGAACAGCTCGGTGTAATCGAAGCCGTCGCCCTCGTAGGGGATGAGGCGGTCGGGCGAGCTGATGTGCATGTGATCGAGCGAGCCGACGTAGGCCTTTATCTCCTCCAGCGATTCGTAGTTGAACTGCATAAGGTAGGTATCCGCCAGCAGCCGCACGTTTTTGCGGTCGGTCAGCTTCATCACGTAGTGCCCCTCGGCCACAAAGTTCAGTATGTTGTTGTCGGGATTCGGGCAGGGCTCAATTACTATCTCCATGCCGTAGGGCTCCATCATTTCGGCCGCGAGGCGAAGGAACTCGACTATCTGATCGTAGGCCTTGCGCCTGTCCCAAAAGCCCTCGGGCATGTTGCGCGAGCGGCCGGAGCCGAACACGATTTTTTTGCAGCCCAGCCCGTGAGCCCTCTTTATTACGAGCTTAAGGTAGGGCACGACTTCCTTTTGAAGGTCTATGTCGAAGCCGGTCACCTTTATCTCGGGCGGCAGCATTACGCACATGCTCTCGGCGTAAAATTTTTCTTCGTCAACGCGCTGCTTGAAGGCGATGTATTCCTCCTCCGTCAGCTTGCTCAACTGCGCAACGTTGTATTCAAAATAGTCAAAGCCCGCGTCCTTCACCATCTTTATTTTTTCGTAATCGCCGCCTATGCCAAGTCTCATTATAAAGCCTCCTTATGCTTGTCAGTCTTCGTCCGCAACGGACTGCACGAATTCCGCCAGGTATTTGTTTGCCTCCGTCATGGAGGGAATATTGTCACCGGTGATAAGCACCTGCTGGGTTTCCACGGAGATAGGGCCGCTTGAGCCTGCTTCGCGCAGGGCTCTTATGAGCTTGCCCCAGGGCAGCACGCCGGCCTTTTCTCCTATCGGGTCCATTTCAAAATTCAGTCTGTACTGGGGCAGCGCGAACGCCTTGGCGTGAATGTTGGATACGTAAGGCGCGATGCGGGCAAAATATTCATCAACAGGCTCCGCAAGGTCCCTCAATATCCAGCCGCCCATTATGTCGAACACGAGCGTGGCGTTAAAGCATGAAAAGCCCTTTACCATGTTCAGTGCGTCGTTGATGTGAAACGCGGCGTTTTCGACCGCGGGTATCAAGCCCTCCTGCGACAGGAAGCGGAACACCGGTTCGTTCAGGCTCATCACTCTGTCCCAGTCCTTGTGGCCTTCGTTCAGATTGCCAAAGTCTGAGAAGCCGTCCGGCCTGAGGGGAAAGAGCCTAACGAGCCGAGTGCCCAGAATCGGAGCTATAGAGGCGAGGCGCTCGGCCTTTGCCATCTGGCCCTTGAACACCTCCTGATCCTGCGCGTGCTCGGCCTTTCCTATGGACGAATGAAGCACGCTTACGTCCACGCCACGCTCAGCCGCAAAGCGCTTTACCTGCCGCGCAGTTTCGTCCGGCATCTCCTCGGTTGCGCAGCCAAAGACCTTCCACCTTAGATCCACATGCCTGTAGCCCCAGGAGCATATCATGTCAAGACCGTCCCGAAGATCAAGCCCCAACTCGTCTGTCATCATCGACGGAAACATTGCTTACACCTCCATTGCACCACGCGCGCTCAGCGCTTGGGATACTTGCCCTCCCGCTCTATCAGGGAATTGAGCTCGGCAAGGTACAAATCGTCGTCTGCCGGTATGTCCACAGGCCGCCTGAGCCAGCCCGAGAGCTGTATGGCGCCGGCGAGCACCACCTCATTGAGCCCGTCAACGCCTTCCGCCACGAGGGGCTTTGAGGGATTGGCGAGGTGATCCGCAAAGGCCCTGAACACCTTGGCGTGCTCGCTGTTTGCGAAGGGGTCCTTTTCGTTTTCGATTATCTCGGTTTCAAACAGCTTGCCGGACTTTCTCAAGTCCTCAAGCTCGGCGTCGGTATAATTTGTGCCAAGGCTTTCCTCGTCGTCGCACAGGCGCTCTATCTCCATGCGGCTGTTGTTCAAAACGCGCACGCGCCCCTTGTCATATATGGCGGTAAGGCGGTTTTCTCCGAGTATGTCGTCGGTGCAGGTTATGAACACGCCGGTTGCGTTATTGGGATAGACGAACTGCGCGCACACGTCGTTTTCAACGGCGATGTTTCTGTGAAAGCCGACGTTGGCCGTGGCAAATACGCTCGAGGGCATGCCGAACATCCACTGAATCAGGTCGATCTGATGCGGCGCCTGATTTACCAGCACGCCTCCGCCTTCGCCGCCCCAGGTCGCCCGCCACGATCCGGAATCGTAATAATGCTGGGTTCTGAACTGTCTGCTCAGCCATGTGAACTGGCGGAGGGAACCCATTTTGCCGGATAGTGTAAGCTGATGCAGCCTTCTGAATATGGGATTGGTGCGCTGGTTGAGCATTATGCCAAAGGGCACATCCTTGTGCCTTAGGGCGCATTCGTTCAGCTCGCGAACGGTTTTGGGGATTATGCCGGCCGGCTTTTCGAGCAGCACAGGCATGCCGAGCTCGAGGCATTCAATGCCGATTTCAGGGTGCGCATAATGGGGAACGGCGACGCTCACAAAATCGCATTTTTTGTCTTTAAGCAGTTTATCGGCACTGTCGTAGAGGTGCGCGTCTGGATACAGGCTTCGGGCGAGCGCAAGCCGTTCGGGGTCGATGTCGCAAATCGCGGTCACCGTGAGTCCGTCCACCCGATGCTCCCTGTTGATCATGTTGGCGTAAAAGCTTCCGAGTGCGCCGAAACCGATGATGCCAAGCCTGGTCATGGTTTCATTCCTCCTTATGATTGATAAGATCCCCCAGACCGTTTACGAGAAGCCGGTAGGCGCCCTTGCATCTGTCGCAGAAATCGTCGTAGTGGAAGGCTTCTATCGTAAGCGTCCTGTCGTAGCGGATCTTTCTGAGCAGCTTAAAAAATTCGTTGTAATCGTGGTTGTCCCACGGGCAGGGAATGGTGCGGTTGGGCGCGCTGAAGTGCAGATGCTCCATTACGTCCTTATAGACCGCAATTTCGTCCAGCCGTTCGTAGGCGAATTGCATTGTATAGGTGTCCGCCATTATCCTTACGTTTGGCAGCTTGACCATGCGCATCACGTAATAGGCCTCGGGGATGAGGGTCAGTATGCTGTTTTCGTGGATCGGGCAGGGCTCTATCACCAGCGACATGCCCCGGCGGTCGAGCATTTCGGCGGCCTCCGTAAGAAAGCTTGCGATCTGCTTGTACGCCAAAGCCCTGTTTGAGAAGTCCTTGGGCATGTTTCTTGAATGAGACGACCCGAATACCACCTTTTTGCAGCCGAACAGCTCCGCCCTTTCGAGCACGTTTATCAGATAGCCGGTGATGGCCTCGCGGTTCACCTGGTTTCCAACCACCTTAAGGCTCGGGGGAAGCATGATGCCCATTACCTCGGCGTAGAAGTCCAGCCTTTCAAGAAGGCGCTGCGCCTGCATGAATTCCTCCTGACTCAGGCTTTGGAGGCTTACAAGGTTGTATTCAAGGTAATCAAACCCGCAGTCCTTAATGAACTCCGCTTTTTCATAGCTCGCGCAAATTCCGATTCTCAAACAGCCGATCCCCTTTCGATTGTAGTGGCGCCCCTCAATTGCTTGTGTTGTTTCGGACGTTTTTTACTGTGTGGAGTATAACATTCGTTCGCCCTGTAAACAATGCAAAATCCTGCAATTTCAATGCAAAAAGGAATATTAGCATTGACGAGAGGCGAAAGCGTTTATATAATCAACTCAGTCGGTTATGCTGAGCATGTCTGCCTGCCCGGTGAAGAGTGTACCGCATTCAAACGAAGGAAGGTGATCCTGTGGCACCGTTCTATAACGATCTTGGTGAAGCCGTATTCAAGAACGTCGCTCTTGCACCTGACTTTCCCATCGCCGCAAGTGTGAATGCCTCCTCGGATCCCAGGGTCGACAGCTTTCAATTTCATTTCCATTCCTGCATGGAATTTCTGGTCGTTCATTCCCAGCTCGAGATCATTGGTCCCGAGTCTGACAGCTTTACGGCACAGAAGGGCAGCGTCGTGCTCTTTTATCCTCACATAGCGCACAGCATACGCTTCAAATCTGACGTGCTTGTGCCCTTTGATTCCATATTCATAAACAGTGAGCTCCTGTTGAGCTTTACGGATTCGTTTCCTTCCGATATCGTATTCCCGCAGTCCAAGGCGTTTCGTCCCGGCTACAGGGTTTTTACGCATGATTCTCATCCCGCCGGGTTCGACACCTGTCAGTCGAGTATAAGGGAGCTGTCACGGCGCAGCTATGGGTGGCGTTTTTGCTCTGTGTCAAACGCGCTGCTCCTTTTGGCCTACGTCGAGAGGACCAACGGCAGCCTTCCCGCAAATCCGCCGCGGCGCGAAAACACCGTCGAAATCCGCCCCGCCCTCAATTACATGGACAAAAACTATTTTGTGCCCATATACCTTGAGCTGCTCAGCGAGCTGTGCCACATGAGCCAGGCCACCTTCAGGCGGAAATTCAAAAAGATCATGAACTGCACGCCCCTTGACTATCTTCAGTCGCTGAGGATTCAGCACGCGTGCATGATGCTAAGAAATACCACCAAGCCTATCACAGAGATTTCGGCTCTGGTCGGCTTTGAAACCATTTCCTCCTTTAACCGGCAGTTTCTTGCGATAAAAGGCATTTCTCCCAAGCAATACCGCACCATGTCGCCCGAGGAGGATACCTTATCCGCTCCCATCGATTAAGCTTCAGTCAAGCCCCAGCAGGCGCTTTGCGTTGAGCGAATATATGCTTTCCCTTTGCGCGTCGTTTATGTGCTCGGATTGTACGCACGCCACATACAGGTTTGGATTGGTGGCGGGATAGTCCGTGCCAAACAGTATCCTTTCGTGTCCGACCTGCTGAACGAGGTGACTGAGCATGCCAAAGCGCAGTATTCCCGTGCCGGAGATGTCGAGATAGACGTTGTCCAGTTCCTTCATAATGGCCACGTGCCTGTCGATGCGGTCTCTTTCTCCAGGGTGGGCAAACACAAAGCTGATGCGCTTGTGCTCCAGAGCTATCCGCCTCATCTGGTCAAGATCGAGCGTGTGGAGATTTACCGCCATGCCCGTGGGCTCGATTTCTTCAAGCAAGGCTGAGAACGCTTCGCAGGAATAATCCCAGCCATGCATATAGGGCACGATTTCGCCTATCAGGCGTATGCCGTTATCCCTTGCAAGGTGAATTTCCTTCACCGAAGCGTCCACGTGCAGCGGCGAAACATGAAAGCCCGGAATATAGCGGCCCTTGTACAGCTTTTGCAGCTTCAGCGCCGTGAGATTGCACTCGTGCAGCACTTCAAAGGCGCCGCCCTCCGAGGGTCTGAGTACGCTGCCGCAAAAGCGATCTATGCCCGCGCGGCCAAGCTCATACGTCACCGTGTCCGCCTGAGGCTCTACGGCATAGGCGTAGGCGTTTATAATCTCGCGCGTGCAGCTGAACGGGTGCGTATGAAAATCGATTATCTCCATGTGTCCGGCCTTCCGTCCTTTCAAAAATCCCCCGGCTGTAAGGCAGCCGGGGGATAAGCAATTATCAGCCGTTTACCACTGCCAGAATGCGCTCGAGAGCCTGATTGTAGGCCGCCAGCACATCGGCAAGGCCGAGAGTGTCAAACTTGGAGACGAACTCCTGCCAGGTTTCCTCGTTGAGCTCCTTGGTGCCCATTATGAAGGCATCCAGATTCTCGGACATGTAGGTCTGAATGTCGGGATAGAGGGTGTTGTACACCTTCAATTCGTCCTCGGTGAGGCGCAGCATCTGTATGTAGTTGGGGATGATGAGGCCGCCGTCTACGTACATCTCCTGCGCGTCCTTCACGCGGGGATTGGTGGAGAAGGTGACGCCGTTGTAAACGCGGCGGGGGAAGCACAGCGCGATGCCCTTGTTGCCCTGGCTGAAGTCGCCGTATTCGGGCCTCATTACGGGCAGGCCGTCCTCGTTGTAATCGAAGTATACGCCTTCAATGCCCCAGTTGTACAGCACGTAGCCTTCCTCGGTGAAGCCGTAGTCGAATATCTGCATCAGACGGTCGATCACCTCGGGAGACGCCTCGCGGCTGATCGCCCAGGAATCCTGGAAGGAGGGATACTGGAACACCGTGTAGCCGGTCACGCCCTCTTCGGGCTGTATGGGCGCCACAGGCATATAGTACCTGTCCTCAATGCCGAGGGATCTCCACTGCGCCGCCGCCCAGTCCATACGGCTGCTGGGGTTGTCGTGGGTGAGGAAGATGCCGCGGCCGATGACCTTCTCCTGCCATACGGGGGTGTTGCTGGTGGGGAAGTCCACATCGATCAGGCCGTCGGCGTAGAGGTCGCGCAGCCATTCGATAACCTCATAGAATCTGGGATCGGTGGCGCCGAACTTGACCTCGCCGTCCTCTACAAAGAAGTCCTCGTTGATGCCGCTCCAGCCGAACGCCAGGCGGTTGGTGAGGCCGGGACGCAGATAGCGGGTGCCGTAAGGTACCATGTCCGGCTCATCCTCGTGAATCTGCTCGAGCAGATCGCGCCAGTCTTCCTTGGTATGGATATCGTTGATGTCGATATCGTACTTATCCAGTATGTCGCCGCGGACGAGCAGTATGTCGCCCAGCTTCTGAGAATAGAGGGTGGACAGAATCTTCACGTCGCCGTTTTCCATGGCGGTCTGCGCGTAGATGAACGGATCGTCGAAGTACGCAGCCTCAAGGTTCTCGTACTTGCCGATGATGTAATCGTTCAGCGTCGCCCAGGCGTTGGAGTACTTGTCCAGGTCGGCAAAGGTGTACTGTACCAGAGTATTTACTTCTTTTGACGCCATCATGGTGTTGAATACCGTCTGCGCGTCGGTCGCGGGTACATAGCGAACGTTCAGCTTGACGTTGAACATCTCTTCGACCAGCTGATCAACGGGGAAGCCTTCTTCGGGCAGGTCGGTCAAGCTGGACGAGGGATGTGCTACACGGAAGATATCGATTACGAGGGGCTCTTCCGTTGCTTCCGCCAATGCCATTGGCGCGAAGGTTGTCAGGAGCAGAGTAAGAACCAGTCCCAACAGCACAAGTTTTTTCATGGTGATACCTCCTGTAATTTATTGCACGTCCTTGTCAGACGCAGCATTCCAAATAATCCGCTATCCCTTTATGGAGCCTATCATTACGCCTTTCACGAAGTATTTCTGTATGAAGGGATATACGCACAGTATGGGCACTACGGCCACGATTATGACCGTGTATTTCACGTTTTCCGCAATCATCTGCGTGGTGTCCTCGGTGGCGCTGCCCGCCACGGTGCCTATGATTTCGTTTACCTGATTCTGCAGTACGATCTGGCGCAGAACGAGCTGTATGGGGTATTTGTCGGTGTCGGCGAGGTATATGACCGCGCTGAACCAGCTGTTCCACAGCCCCACCGCATAGAAAAGGCCGATGGTCATCATGCTGGGCAGCGACAGGGGCAATATGATCCTTATCAGCGTGGTTAGCTCGGACGCGCCGTCCACCACGGCCGCTTCCTCGAGGGCGTCGGGTATGCCCTGAAAGAAGGTTCGCATTATGATCATATTCATCGTGCTTACGGCAGAGGGCAATACTATCGCCCACATAGTGTTGTAAAAGCCCAGCGAG
>JAFPYA010000038.1 GCA_017412445.1 Clostridia bacterium | reverse complement strand
GTTCCCCCTGCCGTGCCTGGCGTAGAATTCCTCGCTGAAATCCCGTAGCGCGTCCTGCTCAATGGCACTGCGGATGTCCTCCATGAGCTTTGTCAGAAAGCGCAGGTTGTGCAGCGAGCACAGACGCAGGCCGAATATCTCGTCCGCCTTGATCAGGTGGCGTATGTAGGCGCGGGTGAAGTTTTTGCAGGCGTAGCAGTCGCAGTCCTCCTCCATGGGCACGAACTCGCGGGCGTAGGCGGCGTTGCGTATCACGAGGCGGCCGTTGCGGGTGAACACGGTGCCGTTTCGGGCAACGCGGGTAGCCAGCACGCAGTCGAACATGTCCACGCCGCGCAGCACGCCCTCTATCAGACAATCGGGCGAGCCCACGCCCATAAGGTAGCGCGGCTTCTCCTGAGGCATGACGGGGTTCAGGGCGTCGAGTATGTCGTACATTATTTCCTTGGGCTCGCCCACGCTGAGGCCGCCTATGCCAAAGCCCGGCAGGTCGTATTTCGCCATCTGTTTTGCGCATTCGATCCTCAGATCCTTGTAGAACGCGCCCTGCACTATGCCAAACAGCGCCTGATCGTCGCGCGTCTTTGCGTCGATGCACCTTTCCAGCCAGCGCACCGTGCGGCGCATGGCCTTTTCGGCGGTCGTGTAATCGCAGGGGTAGGCGGAGCAGACGTCGAGCTGCATGGCTATGTCGCTGCCCAGCTTTTCCTCTATGGCAATCACGCTTTCGGGCGAAAAGAACTGGCGGCTGCCGTCGAGGTGGCTGTTGAAGGTCACGCCCTCCTCGGTGATTTTTCTCAGCTGCGCCAGCGAAAACACCTGAAAGCCGCCGCTGTCGGTGAGTATGGGTCTGTCCCAGTTCATAAAGCCGTGCAGATCGCCCGCCGCGTCTATCAATTCCTCGCCGGGGCGCAGGTGCAGGTGGTAGGTGTTTGAAAGAATTATCTGCGCGTTGAGCGCCTTTAGCTCATCCGGGCTCACGGTCTTGACGCTCGCCTGAGTGCCCACGGGCATATAAACCGGCGTCTCAATCACACCGTGCGGAGTATGCAGGCGGCCGCGCCGCGCGCCCGTCTGCTTGCAGACGTGCAAAAGCTCAAATTCAAAGGGCTTGGACATGTTTATCTCCTGTTACTTTTTAATTCTGAGTTTTGAAAAGCCCGTGGCCAAAAGCATCAATATCAGGCTCACCACCACCACGCAGGCGCCTACGGGGAGCGAGCGGGAGGAGAGCTGGCTGAGGGCGCTTATCAGCATGCCCAGCGAAAAACTGACCAGGGCGGAAAGCGCGGCGCCCACTATCATGCCCCTGAAGGAGCGGCACAGGCGGCGGGCGGTGAGCGCGGGGAAGATGATGAAGCTCGAAATCATCATCGCGCCCAACACGCGCATGCCCAGCACCACCGCCACGGATGTGAGCAGCGAGATGATGAACTGGTAGCTGTCCGCCTTCATGCTGCCCGCGCGGGCGTAGGTCTCGTCAAAGGTGACCGCAAAGAGGCGGTTGTACAAAAACACGAAGGTAAGCAGTATCACGCCCGAGAGCGCCGCCACCGCGTAAAGGTAGCTGTCCGACACGCCGTAGATGCTGCCAAACAGCCCGTTTTCGAGGCTGTAGCCGTCGGTAAATCGCCCCGCGATCACGCCCACGGCCAGGGCGACAGTGGAGAATATGCCTATGAACACGTCGCCGCCCATGTCGCTGCGGCGGTCAAAGTACATTATCAGTATGCTCGACAGGCACACCAAGGGTATGGATATTGCGAGGGAGTAGCCGCCAAGGCCTATCAGCGCGGCAATGGCGGTGGAGGCAAAGCCCACCTCGCCCAGACCGTGGCCTATCATGGCGTAGCGCTTGAGCACGAGTATCACGCCCATCACCGCCAGGCACAGGCTCACAAGAGCGCCCACGGCGAAAGCGCGCATCGTAATAGGATGGGAAAGTATGTCCCAGACGCTCAGTGATGACATGTGTGCTCGTCCTCCCTGCCGTTCCAGCCGCTGATGTCGCCCAGATATTCCAAAGTGTGGTTAAGCACCAGCACGCGGTCGGCGTGGTGCCTGACGAAGTGCCAGTCGTGTGTGGAAATAACTATGCTCACCTGCTTTTCGTCGCGCAGGCGTATGAACAGGTGCAAAAGCTTGTCCGAGGTCTGGGCGTCAAGCGCGGAGCAGGGCTCGTCGAGCACCAGAAGCTCCGGCTCGCCCGCTATCGCGCGCGCTAAAAGCACCCTTTGCAATTGGCCGCCCGAAAGCGCGCCCACGTGCTGATGCTTGAGATCCTCTATCTCCATCAACTTCATGGCCTCCTGCGCGCTCTCGCGCTCGCGGCGGCCGTATACGGGCGAAAAGCGCCTTTGCCGAGTGCCGCTGAGCACCACCTCGTAGACCGTGGCGGGAAAGTCCCTGACCGCGGTGTGCATCTGCGCCATGTAGCCTATTTTCAGCCCCTTTTTGCGCTCCATTTCTCCGCAGGAAAAGGGCATCAGCTTGAGCATGCCCTTCATAAGCGTGCTCTTGCCCGAGCCGTTTGAGCCCACGAGCGCGAGTATTTCGCCCTTTTTGATGTCCACGCTGACATGCTCGATTGCGTCCTGCCTGCCCGTGCCGTAGTTCATCGACACGTCGCGTATGCTTATAAGTACGTCCTCAGTCATTGTTTACCTCGCCCAGCGCGCCCTGTACGGCGGCGTAATTGCGTCTCATTATGTCTGTGTAGGAGAGTTTCATTTCGTCGCGGGACACGCTGTGGAGCGTGTGGAACACGATCACCTCAGCCCCGGTCTCGCTGCTTATCTGAGAAGCTATAAGCCCCTGACTGTGCTCGTCCGTGAACACGTATCCCGCGCCCTCGGCCTTCATGCGGTTTGTCATTTCTATCAGCTTGCCCAGATTGACCTCCTCGTTTTCGCCGCAGCTGTCGTAGGCGCTGAGGTAATTGACGCCGTACCTGCGGATAAAGTGGCTGTAGGCGAACTCGCCCCCGAAGTACAGCGTGCCGTCGGGATGGCGAGCAAACAGGGCGGCAAATTCGCTGTCGAGAAGCATCAGCTCGGCGGTCAGCGCGTCGAGGTTCGCCTTGTAGTATTCGGCGTTCGCGGGGTCGGCCTGCGAGAGCGCCTTTTCGATATTTTGGCTCATAATCACCGCGAGCGTGGGGTCGAGCCAGATGTGAGCGTCGTACTTGTGGGCGTGACCGTGCTCCTCCTCATGCTCCTCCCCGTGCTCGAGCGCCTCCCATTGCTCGGAAAGCGCCTCAAGGTCTATGCCGTCGGCGCAGCGGATCACCCTGGCGTGGCTGAGCCCCCCTGTGAGGTTGTCCGCCCAGATTTCCATTTCGCTGTCGGTGTATATGAACAGGTCCGCCTTGTCGCAGGCCACCATGTCGCCCACGCTCGGCTCGTACTCGTGGCTGTCCATGCCGGGAGGCAGAAGCAGCGAGACGTTCGCCCTGTCGCCGGCTACAGTGCGCACGAAGTCGTACACCGGAAATATGGAGCAGACCACGGAAAGAGAGGCGTTCTTCGCGTCCGCACCTGCGTTTTTATCGGCTTCGTTGCCCCCGCAGGCGGCGAGGCTCAGGCAG
This sequence comes from Clostridia bacterium, assembly GCA_017412445.1. Lineage (GTDB taxonomy): Bacteria > Bacillota > Clostridia > Christensenellales > Aristaeellaceae > RUG14130. Next base: position 16,083 of record JAFPYA010000038.1, on the reverse strand, counting down.
AGCGTCAACGCAAGCAGTAAGGCGATAAGGGCTTTAAGCTTCGGTTTTTTCATCGTTTTGTTCCTTTTCGTATGCGTGTGTGAGGTTTTCTATCTCCGCCCTGAAGCCGTCCCACGGCCTCGTCATCGGCGGCGGGCAGCACAGGGCGATTTTCGCGTGGGTGGTGGGATGCTCTATGGTCAGGCTCATAGCCCAAAGCGCTATCTGCATGCCGGGGCGGCCGTGACCGTAGCGGTTGTCGCCCCAGATGGGGCAGCCCGCGAAGGCGTGCTGGGCGCGTATCTGGTGCTTGCGCCCGGTTTCGAGCGTGACCCTGCTGAGCGTCAGCCCTTGGCGGCAGGCGATGGGCTCGGATATCAGGCTTGCCCTCTTCGCACCGGGCGCGGGAGATGTGAGCACGCGCACGCTCTGCCCCTGTTTTTGGGTCAGATAGTTCTCGAGGCGCATGGGCGCGTTTGTCTCCTTCTCGAGCACCGCAAGATAGGTCTTTTGTGTGGAATGAGCCGAAAACTGCTCGCTCAGGCGCGCCGCGGCCTTGGACGTGCGCGCAAACACCATCACGCCGCCCACTGGCCTGTCCAGCCGGTGCACAAGCCCAAGGTAGGCCTGCCCGGGCTTGTTGTACTTTTGGGCGATGTAATCCTTCAGCAGCGTCAGCATGTCGCTGTCGCCGCTTAAATCGCTTTGCGATGGCAGGTTCGGCGGCTTTACCGCGGCCAGCACGTGGTTGTCCTCGTAGAGAATTTTGATTTTGCCGTAAGGCGAAGCTATTTCCATAGAACTGAAAGGGCTCCCGAATCTAATTAAAACTCGATGCCGGTTATCGCCCTGTGGGCAAAGAACCACTTGGTTATGAGGCGCGTGTCCTCAAACACGAAGCGTATGTTCTTGTGATCGGCGTTGAGAATTATGGTGTTGGTGTCGCTGAGTATTAGGAACTGGAAGGCGTTTAAGTCGTATCTGAGCGTTTCTTCGCCCTCAAAGACAAGGCCTTCCTTAGTCAGGCGCAGTCTGCCTTTGCCGCCGCAGACGTATTTTTCGGTGGTGTTTTCGGGGCGTGAGAAAAGCGTGACCTCGCTTTCGAGCGCAAAATTTTCCATTTCAAGCTCACGCTTAATCGCGCTTATCTCCAGATCCACCCACTTGTCCATGCGCTTGGGGCAGGCTGGGCTTTCGCTTGAGAAAAAGCCGTACCTGTCCCGCCTTGCCTCCATGCCGCAGGCCTTGCACACGAGGCGGCCGCGCTTTTCGATTATCTCGCCCTCGCGCCCGCAGGCGGGGCACATGTACAGCGTGCGGCTCAGGTTTTTGAGGTTTTTCATGTGGCGGAAGGGCACCATGTGCTCCTCCTGCCAGTCCCAGTCGTTAAAGCGTATGGCGCGGGAGATGCCCTGCTGCAATTCATCGGCGCTGAGGCGTGCGGCCTCCTCGGCGGTGTAGAGGCGCTTTAATTCAAAGTCCACTCTGCCGCGATATGTCTCGTGGCAGTACCTCGGCGCGCTTATGAAGCTGCCGTGGGACAGCCCCACGAACACGTCGGTCTTTAAGAGCTTGGGCATGGAGCCGATGCCGGGCAGAGGCTCCCACGCCTGACGGCCGTCAAAGGAGGTCATGCCCGCGGCGTAGATGATTACCGGATCGCCCGCACGGGAGGCCTTCATCATCTCCTTCACGCTTTGAAGGTCGTTTGAGCCCTGATTTTTGCGTATCAGCCCGAGATGCTTGAATAATGAATGCACAACCTTATTTTTGTCGTAATGCACCGAGGTTGCCAAAAAGCGCATGTCGTGGCGGGGATACATGGTATAAAGCAGGTTGGCGTAGTCCCACACCGAGGTGTGGTTGCACATTATAAGCGCGCCGGGAGTGACCTCCTCCGTGCTCACGCGCTTTGTGTTGAATTTAAGCTTTGCAATTGCCGTGAGCAGCGTCACAGCGAAATGCCTGAAGCCTCTGTCGAATTTTGCGCCCAAGAAATCGCCTCCATGGGTTTATTCTATCACTTAAGATGTAAAAAAGCAAATCTATATTGCGCCGCGGGGAATGGCGGCGAGCTTCTCAACGCGCCCGCCGTCCACGTGCAGGCGATAGTCGCAGATTCTGAGCGCGGCGGGACGGTGCGTGACCAGTATGCAGGTCTTGCCGCTAAGGCTCCTGAGGTTGGAAAGCATGCGCGCCTCCGTCTTTTCGTCAAGCGCGCTCGTGGCCTCGTCCAGCAGAAGCACCGGCGCGCCGCTGAGCAGCGCCCGCGCCACTGCGACCCTTTGAAGCTGACCCTCGCTCAGGCCCACGCCCCTTTCGCCCAGAATCGCGTCCATGCCGATTTCGTTTACAAGGTCATCTATGCAGGCGGTCTTTACCGCGCCTGAAATGGCCTCTTCAGTGGGGTTGTCGCAAAAGCGGCACAGGTTTTCCCTGAGTGTGCCCGAAAAGATCGTGTTGCCCTGAGGCACGTAGGCGAACAGCGGCCGCGTGCCCCTGCCCGCGGCGACGCTCTTAACGCCGTCCGAAAACATTACGCTGCCCGAGGTGGGACGGTATATACCGAGCAAAAGCTGAAACAGCGAGGTTTTGCCGCCGCCCGAGATGCCTGTGAGCGCTACGAAGTCGCCCTTTTTGACAGTGAAATTGACGTTCAGAAGCACCTCGCTTACGCCGTCGTCATACTGAAAGCTCACGTCGTCGAAGCGGACGCTCTCAAAGCGCCCGATTTCCCCGCCCATGCGCTCGTCCGGAAGGCCTATCACGTCCTCGAGGCGCTCGGCCGAGGCCACCACACCGTAGACCTGGCTCATCAGGTTCACGGCGTTTGCGATGGGCGCCTGTATGCGGCCTATAAGCTGTATCATGGCCGCGAGCGACCCGTATGAGAACTCGCCGCGGAAAATCTTTACGCAGCCCCAGAGGTTGCACACGAGCCACGACAGGTCGAACATTATGCCCATGCCGTTGTTCATGAGTATTGAGAGGCGGCCGTTTCGTATCTGCTCGCCGCTGAGCTGCTCGCGGTCGCTGTCCAATTGCCTTATGGCGCGCTCCTCGCTCACGCTGGCCTTTATCACGCGAATGTTTTCAAGCGTCTCCTGCGTGGAGGCGTGCAGCCTGTCCTCCGCCTTCTGCATGCGCTTGTGGCGGTTTTTCATGGGCGTTCTGAACAGGAGCATCAGCATTAGGCCGATGAGCCCCGCGCCTATGAGCACCGGCACGAAGCGCCAGTCCATCGTGATCAGTATTATCGCTGCGCCGGTAAAGCTCACGAGCGTGCGCACGAGGCTCGGCAGCATGTTCATTATGCCGTTTTTGACCACTGACACGTCCGAAAACACGCGGTTTACCAGTTCGCCGCTGTGAAATGATTTGATTGAAGAATAGTCCTTGCCCAGTATCGCGTTTGTGACGTCCGACTGCATGCTCTTTTGCAGCTTCGCCGAGGCCTGCACGCGCAGGCGCGCGCCCACTACACTTATTACCCTTTCGGCTATGATAAGCGCCGCGAGAGCCGCGCCGTACATCCACAGCTTGTCCGACTGCTTTGAGGTGGCGCCGTCGATGAGCCCCTTTGTGGCCAGAGTCACGCCAAGCGAAAGCAACGAGCTTACGCATGTGAGCGCGCAGAACACGATCACCGCGCCGCGCACGGGCTTAGCCCAGCGCCGCATGGATTTGTATACGCCGGACGAAAATATGCTTTTGAATTTTTTTAAGTATGCCGAGGCGGTTTCGCTTCTCACAGTTCCGTCTTTCCCCATTTATTGCCGTTTATCCTTATATAAGAGAGCACGAAGCGCGTGCCCAGCGACAGCACGTTTGCGTAGTAGACGCCCCTGACGCCCATCCCCAATCGCACGCACAGAAGGTACGTGAGGGGCAGGCGTATCAGAAGCACGCACAGGCTTATTGACAGCATGGCAAACCTCACGTCGCCACCCACCCTGAGCGCCGGCTCGCACACGTTCACGCCAACGGCGGCTATGCAGTAGGGTATCTGTATCCACATGAACGCGGAGGCGGCCGAGCGTATCGCCTCGTTTCGCGTGAACAGACCCGCGCCCGCGTGAGGCAGCAAAAGCGCGATCAGGCACAAAAGCATGCTCACTCCTTCGCAGTAAAGGAGCGTTTTGCGCATGTGGACGCGCGCGCCCTGTATGTCGCCCGCGCCTACCGTCTGCCCCACTATCGTCGTGCTTACCGCGGAGCCTATGCCCTGCGTTATGCCCGTAAACAGGAGCACCGAGGACAGCACGCCCGCCACCTGCGCGTTGATGCCGCCCATGCCCACCATCATGGAGTTTATCACGAGGTAGGCTGTCTGCACCGCAAGCCCATCCACGCACGCGGGGAGACCCACGCGGAATATGCGCTTTATGGTGGCCGCGTCCGGCCTGAGCATGCGCCGGGGCATCAGCTTAAAGCCCCTGTGGTTTTTGAAGAGCATTATGAGGAAGTAGGCGCTGCCCGCCGCACGGCACAATACCGACGCGAGCGCCACGCCCTTTACCTCCATCGGCCAGACGCGCGTGAACAAAAACAGGCCGAGCAGCTGGGTAAGGTTTGTAATCACCGTGCCGAAGAGCACGCCCCTCGACTGCCCCACGGCTCTGAGTATGCCCGAGGCCGCGTTTGAGAACACCAGAAACGGCACGCTCAGAAGTATCATTCTGAAGTAGTCGGTGCCTTCCCTTAAAAACGTCTCCTCCGCCCCGGGCATGAGCAGCGTCATTATAAAGGGCGTAAACAGAAGCAAAAGCGCCGTGACCGCGACGGAAAAGGCGGGCGAAAGCAGCACCGTCTGCTCCACGGTCATGGATGCGTTTTTGTAGTCGCCCCTGCCGGTCAGGCGCGCCGCCAGTATCGCCGAGCCCGTGGTGAGCACGCAAAACAGCGCGCTTATCACGTTCATGGCCTGATTGCCCACCTGAGACGCGGCCAGCGAATCCGCGCTTATCGCGCCCGTAACCGCCGAATACACCAGCGACACGGACGCCGTGAACATGTTTTCCGCTATGACGGGCAGCACAAAGCGCGCCCTGTCGTTGAGCATGGGCTTCATAAATCCGTGCTTTTTTAACGCCTCCAAAGCGTTTTTATTTGCTTAAAGCCCCATGGCCTTGAGCCACTCATCGGCTATGAGCGCGTGACCCGCCGCGGTGGGATGCACGCCGTCTATCAGCCAGTGAGAGGGCGCGGCCTTCAGGCAGGCGTCGTCAAGCGGCTTTTGCAGGGGCACGAACACGGACTGCGTCTTTTCCGCAAGCCGCCTTACCGTCTCCTGCCTGAGCTTCACCTCGCGAGTGAAGGTCTCAAAGCGCCCGGGGTTCTCCTCGTCGCTCACCGTGCCCCTGCCCGGCAGCACGAAGGGCTCCATCAGCACAAATCTGACCTCGGGGAGCGCCTCTTTCAGTTCGCTCAGCAAAAGCTCGTACACCAGGGCGAACTTGCCCGCGTCCACGCCGTTTTGGCGCGTAATCTCGTGCCAGACGTCGTTTATGCCTATGAGTATGCTTATTACATCGGGCTTCAGGTGAATGAAATCCGCCTTCACGCGGGAGAACAGGTCCACTATCCTGTCGCCGCTTATGCCGCGGTTCAGGCACTCGTATTCGCCGGGGTACTTATAGCCCAGATAGCCCGCCAGCAGCGTGGGATAGCCGTTGCCGGCGAAAAAGTCGTTGTCCCTCGAGCGATGGGCGTCGGTTATCGAGTCGCCCTGAAAAAGTATGCGCTTCATATGTATTTACAGCTTTTTGAACGGGAACTGCTGCCCGAAGTCCTCTACGGTAACCTTCTTCATGCGCTGCTCGGTGAGCGGCCTGTCGCTCATGTCGGTCTTGCAGGCGGCGATTTTATCTATGGTCTCGATGCCCTCGGTAACCTTGCCGAAGGCCGCGTAGCCGCCGTCAAGGTGCGGCGAGGTCTTGTGCATGACGAAGAACTGGCTGCCTGCGGAGTTGGGCATCATCGAGCGCGCCATCGAGAGCACGCCGCGCTCATGCCTGAGCTTGTTGTCAAAGCCGTTCTGCCTGAACTCGCCCTTTATGCGCCATTCGGGGCCGCCCATGCCCGTGCCGGTGGGGTCGCCGCCCTGAATCATGAAGCCGCTTATTACGCGGTGGAAAATCAGCCCGTCGTAAAAGCCCTGCTTTACGAGGCAGACGAAGTTGCCCACGGTTTCGGGGGCGATTTCGGGGTAGAGCTCGGCGGTGAATTTGTCGCCGGATTCCATTTCAAACGTCACGATCGGGTTTTTCATGCGTGTTTCTCCTTGCAGATATAGATTTTTAATGGATGTATTCGGGGATGCAAATATTTACGGGGTCACGAGGGGCAGCCTCTGAAAATCGTACGAAAATTCCTTTGCGTCCACCCTTATGCTTTTTATGTATGTGCCTTGGGTGCCGGAAAGGCGGCTGAGATGCTCCATGCCCTTTACCACCGTGCCGAACGAAGCGTAGGCGCCGTCGAGGTAGGGCATGTCCGCAAGGGCGATAAAGAACTGGCTCGAGGCGCTGTCATAGCCGGTGAGCCGCGCCATGGACAGCGTGCCCCTGGTGTGGGAAAGCGCGTTTTCAAAGCCGTTCAACGCGAACTCGCCCTTTATGCTGTAGCCCGCGTTGCCCGTGCCGTCCAGCGCGTTGTCGCCGGTCTGCAGCCTTGAACCATCGCCCGACGGTTTCAGCGCAAGCCCGTCGTAAAAGCCGCTGTTGGCAAGGTAAATGAAGCTGGCCACGGTTTCGGGCGCACTGTCCTTGTACAATTCCACTATCACCTTTTTGCCATTAGACAGCGTGAGCGTGGCCACGGGGTCGCTCTCGTCCGAAAGCGTGTAGCCGTCGCTGAAAATAAGGTGCAAAAGACCTGCTATGCCCGCGATGAGTATCAGCGCAACCAGCAGCACAAGTATTCTGAGCCTCAGTATACGTTTTTTTCTGGATAGCTTCTTTTTCTTTGCCACGTTGAACCTCTCAGGTTTAAAGCGTATTGATTTCGATAACCGTGAGCGTGCCGCCGTCCACCCTGAAGCGCACGTCCCTGCCCGCGTAGTAAAAGCCGTACACGCGCGCGGGGTCGTTCTGGTACTGCGGGCGCGGGTCCTGACTTAAGGCGCTTATAAGCGCGGGGAGCTTGTCCTGCGGCAAAAGCGCCTTTAAGCTCTCCGGGAACACCACGTTCAGCCTGTCGTTCGCGTGCGCGTCGGCAAAGCCGCCGATTGCATCAGTCACGCAGTCCGCGTAAGGGATGTAGGGCTTTATGTCGTATATGAGCGTGCCGCTCTTCATGTCCGCGCCCGAAACCGTGAGGCACGCCGTGCCCGCGCCGATTTCCACCTTTTCGAGCCTGACCACAGTGAGCCCAAGGGGGTTCGGCCTGAAGGGCGAGCGTGTGGCAAACACGCCGCGCCGCTCGTTGCCGCCGAGCCTGGGCGGCCTCACCGTTGCGTTTGCGCTTGCGGGCACGTCGAAGCCCCAGAGCAGCCACAGATGGCTATAGTCGCCTATGCCGCGCAGAAAATCCTCGCGCGCATAGGGCTTTTCCATGACCACGCGGCTGATCAGCGCCCCGTTCAGCCCGCTTTGGCGCGGCAGGCCGAACTTTGTTGGAAAGTCGTTTTCGAGCCGCGCCACGGGGGTAAGCGTCACTTGGCGAGCATCTCCTTAAGGTTGCTTAAGTCGTACTCCAGCGCCTTTATGCAGTCCTCCATGCCCTCGAACTCGACGCTGAGCCAATGGTCGTAGCCGGTGGCCTTGAGTATCCTCAGGCACTCGGGCACGTTGACCACGCCGTGGCCTATTATCGCGCCGCGCAGATAGTTGCCGTTCGCGGTGGTGAACCAGCCCTGCGGCGGCACGTATTCGCCCTTCTTTTTGTAGTGGAAGTCCTTTGCATGGGCGTGCACGGCCAGAGGCGCGGCAGTCTTAACTGCCTCGGTGCTCACCTGATCGGCGCACATAAAGTTGCCCATGTCCATAAGCCAGCCAAAGTTGGGGTGATTCACGGCCTCAATCAGCTTTTTGACCCTGTCGGAGTGCTGGAAGAAGTAGCCGTGGTTCTCTATCATTGTGTGCACGCCCAAACCCGCCGCAAACTCGGTCACGCGCCTGTAGCCCTCGGCCACTATGGGCAGTGCCTCCTCCACGGTGTACTTTTTGCCGCTTGCGTCCTCGCCCGCGGTGGAATCGTGGCGCATGCGCTTGGCGTTCAAGAGGCTTGCGACCTCGGCCTCGCGCTTGAGCGTCTCTACCTGCCTGTCAAGCCCGTTTTTGAGGAAGTCCGCACCCACCATGTAGGCGATCACGGGTATGCCCTCGCCGTCGGACTGCTTTTTAAGCTCCACGGCCAAAGCGCGCATCTCCTCGTCGGATTGATTCCCGCGCACGATTTCAACGCCCTCAAAGCCCATTTTGGCAGCCTTGGGAATAACGTCCCTGATCGTCATGCGGCCGTCCCACATGGCCTGAGAGAAGCTGTAAGAGCTGACTGCGATCTTCATATACAATACGTCCTTTCACATAGCGATTTGGTTTTATTTTACCACAAAACTAAAACGATATCAACGCTTCAGGCGCCGATATCGCTCTTTTTTACGTAATGAATATATTCCACGTTGCCGGGAAGGGCGGCCTTTTCGCACATGAAGGCATACACCTCGTCCCTGAGCTGCTGCTGTCCCTTGCGAAGCCCGAGGCTCGGGTCGGGATAAAACGGCTCGGAAAAGCTGACCGTCATGCCGGGGCGGCGGCACAGTGCAAACAGTCCCCTGCGCTTTGTGTAGCGCGTGACCATAGCCACCACGGGCGTCAGGTTCTTCATGGGATAGCAGAACGAGTCCGCCTTGAAGGGGCGTATGCCTGTGTAAAACGGCCACACGTGCGCCTCAGGGTATATGGTCACGCAGTCTCCGTTTTTCACGCAGGCGAACAGCGCGTTCATAAAGCTGAGCATGCCCGAAAACTCGGTGGGCAGGGGCAGCGCGCCGAACATCTGCACCAGCGTCCTTAAGCCCGGTATCGACACGGCGTCAGGGTTGCACACTATGTCCGCGCGCCTGGGGAACGCCGCCAGCGCCGGCACAAACGCGTCAAGGTCGCGCGTGTGGTTGCCGTAGAGGAACACGCCGCCCTTGCCCGCCTTTTTGAGGTTTTTGCGGTCTTCAAACCTGAGCCCCAGATAGAGCTTCGCAGCGATGTACACTATGGGCAACGCCACAAAGTAGTAGAGTATAAACTGTATTACCCGCCACGCCCTGCCGCTGTGCAGAAATTTGAAGTCCGGCGGCACGCGCTTTGTGTTTATGTCGTTGCCGGCAAAGTCGTCGTTGAGCTCGTCGGTATAGTATATCGTTTTTTTAGCTGCCATGCCTGTTTGCCTCCACGGCCGAAAGTATCATTTTTTCCATCTCGTCCATGCACCTGTCAAAGTCGAAGCGCTCGGCGTAGCCCGCGTATTGCCTGCTGCAGGCGCGTTTTTCCTCGGGATGCTCAAGCCACCAGTCGAGCTTTTGGGCGAGATCAGAGGGGTCGTCGTATTGGAACAGGTTTTTTTCGCTCAGCGCAAAGCCGCCCGCGGCCGAGCGCGGCGAATTTGAAATCAGCGGCACTACGCCGCAGGCGATGGCCTCGAGGCAGGCTATGGACTCGAGCTCTATCTCGGCGGGATGCACGTAGAGGTCGGCGGAGCGTATCACGTCCGGCATCTCTTCCCTGCCGAAAAAGCGCATCGTGGGCATGGGGATGCCGAGCTTCTTCACCAGCTTTTTTATCTCCTGCTCCTTTGGGCCCGCGCCCGCTAAAATCAGGTCTATGTCCTTAACGTGCCTGCTCAGCGCTATGCCCTTTAAGAGCAGATCGTGGCTTTTTTCCGGGCCGTATCTGCCCGTATATAGCACCGTGTAGTGCCCGGGCTGCCTGCTTTCGCCCTCGCCCGGCGTAAAGCGCCTGTTCACGCCGTTTGAAATGACCGTGCCGCTGGTTTTGCCCACCACCTTTTCAAACGTGTCGCGCATGAACTGGGTGGGATAATGTATCATGTCGCAGCGTTTATAGAGCCGCTTGTAAAACACCTTATATGTTATGCGGTTTGCGAGCGGCACGTCCCGCATGAATATATGCCCCGTGAAGTTTTCCGCCTGACAGTGAAAGCCCGCCGTGAGCGCAATTCCCCTTTGCTTTGCCATCTTCGCAGCCGCCTTGCCAAGCGCAAACGCCATCATCACGTGCACGGCGTCCGCGCCCTCCATGGCCTCGCCTATTATCCGCTTGTCCGCTTTTGCCAGCACCACGCCGTTTTTGGCCACATAGCTGTCAAAGGGTCCCAGATGCAGGCGCGGCACCACGTAAAAGCCCTCCTGCCCCCGCCTGTCCTCGTCGGGGCAGACCACGTTCACCGTGTGCCCCTTGCTTTTCAAGCTGCGTATAAGATTCATCGCCGCGATGGTCGTGCCGTTGTTCTCACGGCCCAGCACATCGCAGACCACACATACCTTCATTTCAAATCCGTGAGACGGCCTGAGCCGTCAGTCCTTCATGTTTATTTCTATCATATGGTAGCGGCCGAAGATGTAATACTCGAGCTGCGCCTGCCTTACTGGGCTGTCCGAGGAGCTCAAAAACGTGATGTACATCGCCCTGTCGCCCTCGAGCTTGCCAAAGGCGGGCATGTCCCTGAGCCAGCTGATGCCCTCGAGCACCGTCGCGTCCGCGTCGTCGCCCTTGAGCGTGAGGCTTATCCACTCCGCCCTGAAGGGCGAATAGGAGCGCATGTCCACACTGAGAGTTACTACATAGCCCTGTAAAGCGTCCCCCGGCACCTCGATTCCGCTTTGCCTCGCCTTTTCAAGCGTCTCCGCCGCGTCCTTTGCCCTGAGCACGCTCACGCGCGCTTCCACCTCCATTTTTGAGGAGAGCGCGTAAGCCCCAAGCGCCAAAAGCGCAAGACACGCGAGCGCTATCATGATTTTTGCGAGAGTCTTCATTTTACCTCCGTAAACCGCGTCGTTGTATGGTAAAAATTTATTATATCACCTTAATGTTAACAAGGCAAGCGCCGAAGCACCCGCCCGGCCTAAACGCAGGTAAATATCCTATTGCCGCCCGGTTTCAAATGAGTGCCCGCCGCGCAAAGCTTTGTGTGCAAAAGGGTTAAATAAATAAAAAGTTTTGCGCTGCGCTTGACATGTTCAATACTTCGTGATATGATGTATTCCGCAATGGGAGGTAATGCATGGATATTCAATTGAAGCGCGGTTTGCTTGACGTGTGCGTGCTGGCCGCGATTAAAAACGAGGACTCCTACGGCTATAAGATCATAAAGGACTTAAAGCCGGTTACGGACCTGTCCGAGTCGACGCTTTACACGATACTTAAGCGGCTCGAGAGCGCAGGCATGCTCACCGTACGCAGCGCGGAGCACGACGGCAGGCTGCGAAAATACTACCGTATCACTGAAAGAGGCATCGAGCGCATAGAGGAATTCAAGGTCGAATGGAAGGAAGTCATTTCCATATATCAATTCGTAATGATGGAGGATAAGCATGAATAAGCGGCAATTTCTTTCAAGGCTCGGGCGGGCTCTTAAAGGGCTTCCCGAGGCTGATATAAAAGAGCGCGTCGCGTTCTACGCAGAGATGATCGACGACCGCGTCGAGGAGGGCATGAGCGAGGAAGAGGCGGTCTTGGCCATAGGGTCGGTGGACGAAATAAGGGAGCAGATCGTGTCCGAAATTCCGCTTCAAAGGCTGGTCAGGGAAAGGGTAAAGCCTAAGCGCGGCCTTGGCGCGTGGAGGGTGGCCGCTCTGATAGCAGGCTTCCCGCTGTGGTTTTCGCTACTCGCGGCGGCTTTCGCGGTGCTGCTTTCGCTGTACGTGACGCTGTGGGCGCTGATAGTCGCGCTGTGGGCGGTCGAAGCGGCAATGTGCGTGTGCGCAGCGTGCGGCGTCATCGCTTCTGCGGTATATTTCATTGAAGGCGAGGCGCTGCCCGCCCTGATGATGCTGGGCGCGGCTTTCGTGCTGAGCGGGCTTGCGATATTCCTGTTTTACGGCTGCGTCGCGGCCACGAAGGGCGGCGCCCGGCTCGCCGGAAGGCTCGGCTACGGCGTCAAATCCATGTTCATAAAGAAGGAGAACTGACAATGAAGAGGAGATATGTTATGACGGCTGCATTGCTTATTGTAATTGGAATCGTGCTGTTCGGCATCGCCTTAGCGGCCTCGGGCTTTGATTTTTCAAAGGCGGACGGCGCGAAATACGTAAACAGAACCTACACCGCGGAGGGCAGCTTTACCGCCATAGATATTCAGGAGGGCACGGCGGATATCTGGTTTATGCCCTCCGAAAACGGGGAAATGCGGGTGGAATGCACCGAGCACAAGGAAACCTCTCACGAGGTCTGCGTAGAAAACGGCACGCTGAAAATAATCTTCAAAGACGAGCGGCCCTGGTATAAGCGCATGACGCTGTTTTCGTTCAGGCACGGTAACGTGACGGTCTATCTGCCCTTAGAAAGCTACGAGACGCTCTCTGTCTTGGCAACGACAGGCGACGTTACGGTGACCTGGCCCTTTTCCTTCGGCGACATGCGCATAAAGACGACCACGGGCGACATATTTGCCGACGGCATAAAGGCGGACTCCATGAGCCTTATGGTAACGACCGGGAGCGTGGAGTGCAAAAAGCTCGACTGCGCGGACAAATTGTACGCACACGTCACAACAGGCAAAATCTCTTTGACCGACGTTACGGGCGGCGAGATTAAATGTGAGAGCACCACGGGCCGCATCAACCTCAAAAACGCGCTCGCATCCGGCCGGCTCGACATAGAGACCACTACCGGCAGCGTCCTTCTCGAGGACTGCGACGCGGCACAAATCGCCGTCAAAACAACTACCGGCAGCATAACCGGCACGCTCAAAAGCGAAAAAGTGTTCAGCGCAAAGACCTCTACCGGCAAAATCGACGTGCCAGGCACCCTTTCGGGCGGCGAATGCACCCTGAAAACCACGACCGGCGACATCTCTGTAAAGCTGTCGGATCAGTAACAAAACAGCCTCAGGCCAAAGCCAGGTCAGACGCTTTCACCACAAAACAGCGATGGCGGCCAAATGAGCCGCCATCGTTTTTCTGTGCCAGCCACTCCGCCCCATTCATGAGGCGCTCAGGCAAAGGCTTATGAATTCATCGCAATGCTGATGAAAATAAACACCACGTTGATCACCGCGCCGATTATTACGTAGGTTCTGATTTTTCTGGCGTTATCCCAGGCGGTGAAGCTGTCGCCCTCCCTGATTGCGTTTCTCATCCTCACCAGCGGCGCGATGGACAGCGCGCCCCAGAGTGCTCCGCATAACCAGCCGACTATCATCAGAAACGTGTACAGTCCCTTGCTGGGCATTTTGTAGTTGATCGGCTCACGGCTTTCCGAGTTGTAGTTCATGTTGTTGTAATCCATATTGAATTCTCCTTAGGCATCGGATATTTTCGGATAAATTATAAGCACGGCACGTCATTTTGTCAATACATCAAACATATTTACCCGCGCGAAACCCGCCTGATGACGATGTGCAGATTATATGCAAGCCCAAAGCCGGTCTTTTTGGTTCTTTTTCTGACTCAGAAAAAGAACACGTTCCCTCCCCGTCTTTCTTGCGTTCCTTTACTACACCCTGGCAACTCCGCTCTCCTTGGCGGCTCTGGCCACGGCGGCGGCCACGGCGGGGCCCACGCGGGGGTCGAAGGCCTTGGGGAGTATATAGTCGCGCGCAAGCTCTGAGGGGCTTACGAGGTCGGCCAGGGCGAAGGAGGCGGCCTGCTTCATCTCTTCGTTGATATCGCGGGCGCGAACGTCCAGCGCGCCGCGGAACAGGCCGGGGAAGCACAGTACGTTGTTTATCTGGTTGGGATGGTCGCTGCGCCCCGTGCCGACTATGTACGCACCGGCGTCTGCGGCCTCCTCGGGCTCGATTTCGGGCACGGGATTCGCCATGGGAAATACGATTGCGCCCTTCGCCATGGATTTTATCATATCGGGCGTAACTATGTGCGGGGCGCTCACGCCTATGAACACGTCCGCCCCGACGAGGGCGTCCGCGAGCTTGCCTGAAAAGCCCTCGCTGTTGGTCAGGCGCGCCATTTCGGCCTGCACGGGGTTCATGGGCACGCCCTCGCAGAGTATGCCCGCCTTGTCGACGAGCTTAAGCCTTTTTACGCCAAGGTTCATAAGGTGCCTGGCTATCGCTATGCCCGCCGAGCCCGCGCCGTTTATCACCACGCCCGCCTCGCTTAAGGACTTCTGCGCGCAGCGCAGCGCGTTTATCAGCGCCGCGCCCACGACGACCGCGGTGCCGTGCTGATCGTCGTGAAACACCGGAATATCGCAGATTTCCTTCAGCCTGCGCTCTACTTCAAAGCAGCGCGGCGCGGATATGTCCTCGAGGTTTATGCCCCCGAAGGAGCCGCTTATAAGGTACACAGTGCGCACGATTTCGTCCACGTCCTTGCTGCGCACGCATATCGGAAACGCGTCCACGCCGCCGAAGGCCTTGAACAGAGCGCACTTGCCCTCCATGACAGGCATGCCCGCCTCGGGGCCTATGTCGCCCAGCCCCAGCACCGCCGTACCGTCGGTCACGACCGCGACCAGATTGTGACGGCGCGTGAGCGTGAAGCTCTTGTCGTAATCCTTCTGTATGTCGAGGCAGGGCTGCGCCACGCCCGGCGTGTAGGCCAGGGAGAGCTCGTCCCTGTTGGTCACGGGCACGCGGGAGATAACTTCAATTTTGCCGCCCCACTCGGCGTGCAGGCGCGCGGATTCCTCAAGATAATTCATGCGGTTTCCCTCCGAAATTTTTGCGGGCGGCCGCTCCTTTATGCGCCCATTCGCGCCGTACGTCCCGCCGCTTCACCTTTTGAGTATAAGCCCCGCGCTCGGGCTTTGTCAAGCAAAATGCGGCGGGCGAGTTTTAAGTTTTGGCTCAGCGCGAGCGTACGCCCAGGCCCACCGGACTTTTTAAGGATGAGGCGCTAAGTATTTCCCCGCTCAGCCATACGTCGCGGCCGCTCAGGCTCATGTGCTTGAGCGCCGGCGTAAGCGCGCGGGCGATCTCCTCCGGCAGCGGCTTTGAGGCGCGCCGCCACGAGGACATTTCCTCGCGCAGGTATCTGCCGCTCACGTATGCGTAAGAGAGCTGCCCCTGTTCGTTCGCAAACGCGGCGTAATATTTGTCCAGCCACAGCGTTCCGCCCTCGCCGCACATCACCAAGGGCTGCGAGGGATACACGCCCTCCTCGTATACCTTGCTCATGCGCACAAAGTCCGGCGCGGCGATGCCTATCCTGCGCGCAAGTAAGCGCGCTATAACGTAAAGGGTTGAAGGCGGCACAAAGCCCCTGAAGTTGCATGTCATCATTTCATCACCTCCGCAGCAAATCCTGTTTACCGTTCGACTTGCAATTAAATTGCCATATATTCCCCGCCCGCCATGCGGCCTCAGCGGGGCGGGGCGAATGGCGGCGCGGTTTATCCGTTTTGTCGCATAAATGCGACAATTTGTTCCAAAAAAATCGCGCGCTTTGTCGCGTTTACGCGCCAATTATAACCCTGTATCCGCGCTTTGTCAATAGCCGCCGAAGGGATAATTGCAATTACTATGCGAAAATATCATTAAAATACGTAAATATTTTGCAATGAAAGTCGGAGCAGTTCTTCCGATTTTGCCGCGCCGCCTTGCGGCGGAAGCGCTGCGGCGGCCCGCTTCCGAGACCGCATAATAGAATTGACAAAACGGACATGCCGCTGTTTTTGCGCCAGCGGGCGCCAAACGCCGCGGTAAAAGAAAAAAGAAAGCCCCGGGGCTTCATTTATGAAGTCTGGCCGGGGGGCTTATGTAATATCATCTTCGGGCTTAATTGTAAGCGGACGTCACGGCAGTACGGGATTTGTGCGTTCCTTAGGTGAAGTTCCGCATAGGGAGTTACGCCGCTTTCTTCTGATACAGCTCAAAATGATTGCGACCGTCATCGCTTTGGGCGGTGTTGCAGGTCATGCCGCCCTTGATTGCGTTGCTTTTCACTGCCATTGTGGCCAGCAGCAG
>JAFPYA010000037.1 GCA_017412445.1 Clostridia bacterium | reverse complement strand
GTTGTAGAGGCTTCCGGGGATCACGGTACCCTGAGACTGCGCGCCTTGAGTTTCGCGAATGTGCGTTGAGCGGCTCGCGCCGTCAAGCCTAAGGTCCAGATTGTATATGGTTTCGACGCCATATTCCTTTGCCACCTGATTTATGTAGCCTATAACGGGCGTGGTGTTGCCGCACCAGCTGCCGCCCAGAAGTATAAGGTAGCTGCCCTCCTGCTGAAACAGGTAGTAGGCTTCCTCGAGGGTCAGCGAGGAGTAAACGGAGTTTTCGTCCTCAAGATAGGCGTAGTCGCTGTTATAGTAAGCTTTGCCCACGGTCTCGGCGGAGCCGAGAGTCAGCGCAAGGGCCAGCAAAAGGGCTGTTGCAAGTGTAAAATAGCGCTTCATTTATTTGTCCCCCTCATTCATGTTATATTGGTTTGTGAATAGCTGCGTTTTGTTCAGCACAGCTCTATCTCCTCGGCGGGATTGTCGAGCTTGGGCGCGTCGAAGGGCGAGGATGCGGGCGCAAGCTCGCCTGCGTACTTGCTCTCTATGTCGGTAAGATCCTTGTAGTTGTGTATAAGTGAAGCATCGCTCTCGGTAAAGTAGAGGTCGAAGGCGCCGCGCGCGTCGCGTATGTATTCCAGTATGGCCTCGTCGCTTATGCTGTCGTCGCCCTTGGTCTTGTCGCGGTAGGCTCTGTAGAGGCGGATTATGGCCTTTTCAACATATTTGACCTTGGCATCCGTGAGCACGGAAATGTTTTCGACCTTGTCCTCAAGGCGCAGGTTTTTTTCCGTGCGGGCGATGGCTTCGTCCGCGGCGTCAATGAGCGCCCTGCTCTCGGGCGTAAACTCCACCTCGCCTATCGCGTCTATGGCTTCGGTGATTGTTTTTGCGTTCCGGTTTGACGAAATCAGCGTGAGCGCGCCGAATATGGCGGCAAGCACCACGAGTATGACCAATAGCATGATCTTCCGCTTCATTGCGGCACCGCCTCCTTTTTGCCGTTAAACACGTCGTCGTCGAGCAGCTTGTTTTCCCTCGCCACCACGGTCGCGGCTATGGCGGCGGTGGAGACGTTGTCGGTGGTGCGAATCATGTCCGATATGGTGTTAATGGGCTGCATGAGTATAACCGCGCCGACCGGCAGGCCTATGGTTCCAAACAGGCCTATGGCCGAAACCACGGCTATGCCGGGCACGCCCGCGCTGCCTACGGACATCAGCACCGCCACCAGAGCCAATTGCACCATGCTCGCAACGTTCCACTCTATACCCGTAGCCTTCACAAAGAACAGCGCCAGAAGCACAGTCCATATGCAGGTACAGCCGGGCATGCCTATAGTGGTGCCGAGCGAGGCGGTGAAGTCTGCAACCTCCTCGGAGACGCCTATGTCGTCCCTGAGCGCCTTGATGTTCACGGGCAGCGTGCCCACGCTCGATTGAGTCGTAAAGGCGGTCACCTGCACGTGGAACAGCTTTTTGAAGAATTTGAAGGGATTGAGCCTGGCGGCAAAGCGTATTATCAGCCCGCCCGCGATCCACGTATGGATTATGCACACCGCGTATATCAGCGCCATCAGCGCGAGCAATTGCAGCATGTTCTGCCAGCTGTTGAGCAGCTTGGAGGCCGAAACGGCGATCAGGCACATTACCGCGTATGGCGTCTGGTCTATGAGCACGTCGAGGATTTTGAACACTATGCGCTTTGCGGCAGCCACGAAGTCAGAAAACGCCCTGACCTTGTCCTCGCCCTGCTTCGAGGCGATGGCGAGGTACGCCGCGGCGACAGCCACGCCTCCTATGATAATGGCGGTGACGTTGCCGTTGGCTATGTCCGTGACGATGTTTTGCGGCAGCAGGTTCATGAGCACCTCGTCAAACGGGCGCGTGAGCCCCTGATACGCGGACACCGTGGAGGCTTCGAGGCCGCCTATGTTTTCAAACACGCTGCCCGCTCCCTTGCCAATGCCGGTTATCTCCGCCGCCGCTATGCTTATAGCCGCGGCAATCGCCGCCTGAAGCAAAAGCCAGAAGACGCTCTTAAGCCCCACCTTGCCGGCGTTGGCCTTGCCCCTGAGCGAAATAAAGCCCGATATAATGGACAGGAGTATCACGGGCGCCACCATCAGCATAAGCAGGCGCACGTACACGTTGCCCAGAAAATCCACCCACTTAAGCCAGGCGTTGTCCTCGGTGGCGAACAAGATGCCTATGCCCGCGCCGAGCACCAGCGCCAAAAGTATGGAGGGCGTCCAGCCGAGCTTTGCGCTGAGCAGCTTTATAACCGCAAAGCCTATCAGCGTCACCGTCAGCGCGAGGTACGGCATCCAGCTGACATTAAGTATAAAATCCATGCGTTTACCTCATTTCCTTCAAAAGTCGTTTGCCTTCCCGGCCGGCCTTCGGCTAAATAAAAACGGCACCCTGCGCGGATGCCGTTTATCCTCAAAAAGACCGCCCCTTCAGCCGTCGGCATGCGCACACAAACAGAGCTGTGCAAAACAGCCCATTCTACAACACATACACCTGCACGTATTCATGCGCGGTCTCCTTTCATCGAGTATGCCGAAATGATACTACTTTTTTGTTAGGCTGTCAATAGCTTACTGTAAAGACAATTATACGAAGAACCGATGGCAAGCTATAGGAAGAATCTATATCGCAATGCGTTCGCATCAAAAAAAGGCGGCAGAAAAGCAAAGCAATACCGCAAGGCCTGATATCGGCGATGCGGTATTGCCTGATTGAGATTCAGCCCTTTACCGAGCCTGCGGTGACGCCGTCCATGAGGTACCTGTTAAAGAACAGGAACAGCAAAAACACGGGTATCAGCGAAAGCGATCTCTTGGCGAACATCGGGCCGAAGTTCGTGCCCTGCGCGTCGGCGAAGCCCTTGATGGCCAGAGACACCGTGTAGAGCTTAGGCTTGGACAGGTAGAGCAGCGGACCCATGTAGTCGTCCCAGATCCAGTAGAACGAGATGACTATGGTGGTTATGATGCTGGGGCCGAGCAAGGGCAGTATCACGCGGAAGAAAATCGTGTACTTGTTGCAGCCGTCTATCATCGCCGCCTCGTCCAGCTCCTTGGGCAGGCCGCGTATGAACTGCATCATCATGTATATGAAGAACGGCCAGCCTAAAAACTTGGGCAGTATCAGGGGTATGAACGTGCCCACGAAATTCAAGCGGTTCCAGATGATGTACTGGGGTATCATGAGCACCTGACCGGGCAAAAGCATGGTCATAATCATTGCGGTAAACCAGAATTTGCGTCCCGCAAACTTGACCCTCGCCAGAGCGTAAGAGACCATTGCGGAGGAAATGACCGTGCCAACCGTGCCCAGCACCGAAACTATCGCGGAGTTTTTGAAGAAGGTGGCAAAGCTCAGGCTGCCGCTGCCCTTCCAGCCCTCCGTGTAGTTGGAAAACACCCAGACGCTCGGCAAAAACGGCGCGTCAGAACCCAGAATTTCACTTTTAAGCTTGAAGGAGGACAGTATCATCCATACCACGGGGTAGATCATCAGCAGGCCGAAAAGGATTACGAACACGTGGTAGATGACGTCGCGGGCTATTCGTCTTTCTCTCAT
>JAFPYA010000036.1 GCA_017412445.1 Clostridia bacterium | reverse complement strand
TGTACTATTGCTTTGGCTGTCATAAGTCGGGCAACGCCATGACCTTCCTCAAGGAATACGAGCACATGGAGTCGCGCGAGGCCATGGAGACGCTGGCTCACATGGCGCATATGGAAATCCCTCAGTCTAATCCAATCGACCCTGTTAAAGCGAAGCAGGATGAAGAGCTCAGAAGCCGCATATACGATGCCAATCGTTTCGCCGCCCGATTTTTTCATAACGAGATTTGGACGCCGGAAGGCGCAAACGCGCTGAAATACCTCTACGGCAGAAATTTTACCGACAGCGATATCAAACGCTTCGGACTCGGCTACGCGCCTGAGAGAGGCAACAGGCTTTACGAAGCGTTTAAGGAAGCCGGCTTTGAAGACGAAGTCATAAAGCAAGCCTGGCTATGCGGCGAGAAGGACGGCCGCAAGTACGACATGTTCCGCGACAGGGTGATGTTTCCTATCATAAACAATCGGGACAAAGTCGTGGCTTTCGGCGGCCGAGTGATGGGGAAGGGTGAGCCCAAATACCTGAATACTTCCGATACGCCGGTTTTCCTGAAGCGCAACGGCGTATACGGCTTAAACTTCATGAAGGGCGCGCGCCCGAAGCGCCTTGTGCTTGTGGAAGGCTACATGGACACCGTGATGCTTCTCAAGTACGGCATAAACGGCGTCGTGGCTACGCTCGGCACCGCACTTACACCGGAGCAGATACGCCTTATGAGGCGTTACTCAAACGAAATTTGGGTCAGTTACGACGGCGACGGAGCGGGTCACAAGGCGGCATTAAGGGCGCTGGACATGCTGGAGCCAGAGGGCGCGGATGTAAGGGTAATAGATTATCCTGACAACATGGATCCGGACGAATATGTGAAGGCCTTCGGCAAGGATTCGTGGGAGGCGCTTCCCAAGTACAGAGGCGCGAAGTACAGGCTCATACGGGCCGAAGACGGCCTCGATTTGAGCATGCAGGAAGGGCTTACAGAGTACACGGTGAACTGCTGCAAGATAATAAAGAATGTTAATAGCGCAGTCGAGCGTGAAAACTATATAAGAGAGCTCGCCAATAAAACCGGTTATCCGCGCGATGTATTGCTAAGACAAATAGGATTAAGTCACGTGGATTCACCGCCTCAGGAAAAAAGCGAACGCTATGAACGAAACAGCGCACCCGAGCGTCTTATAAGCGAAAACGAAAGGGCGCAGATGCAGCTGATTGCCTTGCTTGTAAGAGACCTGATACCCGTAAAGCTGATAGAGCGTGAAGACTTTGACACTGAGCTGTATGCCGAAATATTTGACAACATAAAGCAAGGCATAAAGCCCGCAGCATATATAGATGAACTTCCGGAGGAACAAATTCGTCAGGCGATGGAAGCGATTAACTACACGCCGCTTCCGGATACGTCCGAAAAAGCACTCAAGCTTGCGGACGAGCTACTGAAAACCATAAGGCACAGCCGCATAAACAGCAGAATATCAGTATTAATGGAACAGATCAACAACGCCTCCGAGTCGGAAAAACGCAGACTCACGGAGGAAATGAACGAGCTTCTTCTGAAGCTTTGACCCTTCCTGAAAGGAGTTGTTTACCGTTGAAAAATGAAAACACCGAGCTTATTTCCAATCGCATCAGAGAGCTGATCGAATCAGGTAAAGCCAAAGGCGCACTCACACTCAAGGATATCACTGAACAGTTTTCGGATTGCGAAATAGAGCCCGAGCAGTTTGACAAAATCCTAGATACCCTAAGCGAGCTCAGCATAGAAGTAGTGAGGGAGGCGGACATTGCCGAGCCTGAGCCGATTATTCAGAACGCGGAAGAAAAAATAGACTTAAGCGTGCCTGACGGCATCACTATCGATGACCCCGTACGCATGTACCTTAAAGAGATAGGCAAGGTGCCGCTTCTTTCTGCCGACGAGGAAATTGAGCTTGCCAAGCGCATGGAAAACGGTGACCTCGAAGCAAAGCAGAAGCTCTGCGAGGCGAACTTACGCCTCGTGGTCTCGATTGCAAAGCGGTACGTAGGCAGAGGCATGCAGTTCCTCGACTTGATTCAGGAGGGTAACCTCGGCCTCATCAAGGCGGTAGATAAATTCGACTACAGAAAGGGCTACAAGTTTTCAACCTACGCGACCTGGTGGATTCGTCAGGCCATAACCCGCGCGATTGCCGATCAGGCGCGCACAATACGTATACCTGTACACATGGTTGAAACTATCAATAAGCTCATACGCGTAAGCCGCCAGCTGCTACAGGAATACGGCCGTGAGCCGCTGCCTGAAGAGATTGCCGAGGCGATGGATATATCCGTGGACAAGGTGCGCGAGATAATTAAGATCGCGCAGGAGCCCGTGTCGCTTGAAACGCCGATAGGTGAGGAGGAGGATAGCCATCTTGGCGACTTCCTCAAGGACGAGGATTCTCTTGCGCCCGCAGACGCGGCTGCCTTTACGCTGCTCAAGGAGCAGCTGATGGACGTGCTCACCACGCTTACGCCCAGAGAGGAAATGGTGCTCAAGCTCCGCTTCGGCCTCGAGGATGGCAGGCAGCGCACGCTGGAAGAGGTGGGCAAGGAGTTCAAGGTTACCCGTGAGCGCATCCGCCAGATCGAAGCAAAGGCACTCAGAAAGCTTAAGCATCCCAGCCGCTCAAAGAAGCTGAAGGACGCACTCGACTAAAGTTTATGCCGGTCAAAACCGGCATATTTTTAAGGAATGCTGAAGGATAAAAGACTTAACGCGCTGATAAGCCTGACGCCAAACTGCGAAACGGCTGCTGATATAGGCACAGATCATGGAATATTAGGCTGTGAGCTGTTGGAAAGAAGAATCTGCCGCCGCGTTTGGTTTTCGGATATATCGCTTGCCTCGCTTGCCAAAGCGCGCAGGCTTGCCCAAAACAAAGGCTTAGGTGAACGCGCCGATTTCTTTATAGGAGACGGCGCAAAGCCTCTGCCTGCAAGCCCAGACGCCGCGATTATCGCAGGCATGGGAGGGCAGATGATATGCCACATAATAGGAGACAGCATTGAAAAGCTCAAAAGTACAACACTGATACTGGGCGCAAACACGAATCTTTTTGAGCTTAGGCTGTGGCTCAGCCAAAATGCATTCAAAATCGAAGACGAAATCGCTGTATGCGAAAATCGCAGATACTACGTTCTGATGAAGGCACAAAGCGGCTGCATGAACATGAGCGAGGATGAGCTTCACATAGGCCCGGTGCTTATAAAAAAACGAGACGATGAAAGCAAAGCTTACTTTGCCCACCGCTCCAATTGTGCAAAGCATGCGCTTGAGCAGGCCTTTAATTCAAATGAACAGATTAAGCAATCGCTCGGAAAGGAACTCGAAAGATGGCAAAAACTGAACTGATAAACGCTGATGTGTTTTCGTGGATTGACGGCATCGCGCCGTTTGAGACCTGCGAGCCTTGGGATAATTCTGGCTTGCTCGCGGGCAGCATGAAAAGCAGGGTCACTGGCATATACTGTGCACTCGACGTAAGCGCGAAGGTGATCGATGATGCAATAGCAAAAGGCTGCAACCTTATAGTGACTCATCATCCAATAATGTTCGGTGGCAGAAAGAACCTCAGGGAAGACGACGCAGAGGGCAGGATGCTCTGCTCGCTCGTAAGAAACAATATAAGCGTCATAAGCGCGCACACTAATTTCGATAAAGCTGAAGGCGGGGTAACTGACATACTGGCTAAGCGCTTAGGCATAGAGTCACCAAAGCTTATAGAAGGCGATGAGGAAGGCTTCTTGCGAATAGGCGAGATTAGGCCCATGAGACTGGATGCGTTTACTGACTTTGTAAAGCGCACACTCGGAGACGCGGTCAGAGCCTACGGAGATCCCGAAATGATCGTCCGCAAGGTAGCCGTCTGTGGCGGTGCGGGAGGAGAATTTGCGGCCTTTGCTCAAAAATGCGGCGCGGACGCTTATGTGACCGGTGAAATGCGTTATCACGACAGCCTCGACCTCGCGCAGACCGGCTTTGCCACATTGCAGGCAGGGCACGACGCAACCGAGAAGATTGCGGTAGAAAGGTTTAAGCAGCTGTTTGAAACAAAGCTCGCAGAATATGGAATAAACATACCTGTGTATCTGAGTGAGATAGACTCGTTCAGCCTGAGGCTCATTTAAGTAAAAGGAACGACCCGGAAAGCTCCGGGTCATTTTTTTACCATCTGCCAAGCACAAGCCCGTGCAATACGGCGAAGTATTCCCTCAGCATATAGTGGGGGAATGATATGATCGAAGTCGGCACGTTTATGCCGTAATACGGGTTGGCGCTTTGCTCCCTCGCCGTCCTTAGGGCTCTGTATAGATGAAAATTGTTGGTCACGAGACCTATACTCGATTGCTCGCCTTCTATGAACTCAAGCGAATACTTGATGTTTTCAAAGGTCGATGTGGAGTTTTCTTCAAGAATAATTGCATCTGAGGGCACGCCGCGTTTTGTGAGTTCGTTAAACATGCACTGAGCTTCGCTTATGCCTTCATCGGCGCCCTGCCCGCCGGAGGCTATGATTTTAGTGTTTTGATTTTCGTGCCAATACTCACTCGCGGTTGCAATGCGGTTTCTGAGCGCGCCGCCCGGCTGAGTCCCGTTTACCTTGGCTCCCAGCACTATCACGTAGTCGAGATTGGACGGAGGAGCCGCACTAAAGGCGCTGATGATCATGCCCTCAATTACGATGAACGACACGACAAACAGCGCAAAGCCGATGTGAATTACTTTGATTAATACTCCCGGCAACAGTGATGGCTCGCCGGTTCGTATCATGCGCGCCACAAGCAGAAAGCGCGCTATAAATATGAACGCGAACACAAGCCACATATAATCCAGCGATTGGCCGAAACGTATGCCGATACCGAGCGCAAGATAATAAGCCACGCACAGTATGGCTGCGATAAGAAACAGCGCGTTTACAAGCTTTGAAGGTGTCTTAGCTATTGACATTTATTCACTCTATCTGCAGGTGTTGCACTGCGGGTATGGATTTTGTATGGTCGCGTAGGGGAAGTAGCGGGTCACATCGCCAAGGCTTTGTGCCATCCTGAGGGGATGCC
>JAFPYA010000035.1 GCA_017412445.1 Clostridia bacterium | reverse complement strand
TTATTGCCGCAGATATAAGCGCGGCGATTTCATTCTTAAAATCCATACAGGTCTCCTTAGAAGCGATTTTAAGTGTATTATACACCAAAGAGGCAAAAAATCATATTAACAATTCAATAAGCTTTTGCGCACAAATAAGCTTTGGAAGCGGATGCGCGGCGAAGCCCGTCTGAACGCCAGGCTTTTTGAGTTGCGCCGTGCCCTTGACAAACCGCCCGCAAATTTATTATAATTCAAGCATCATATTTATTGGAGGTTACCTATGAAAAAGGATTTAGGTGTACAGCAGGCCGTGTTTCCCATGCCGGTGCTCATGATTGCAACCTACGACGAAAAGGGCAAGGTGGACGTGATGAACGCCGCCTGGGGCAACATCTGCGACCCGGACAAGATTGCGCTGTTTTTGAGCGACAACCACAAGACCGTAAAGAACATCAACCTGAACAAGGCCTTTACCGTGAGCCTTGCAACCGTGGACACCGTGAAGCAGGCAGACTTTTTCGGCATTGCCAGCGGCAACACCATGGAGGACAAGTTTGAAAAAAGCGGCCTCACCGCGCGCAAAAGCGACAAGGTGAACGCTCCGATAATCGAGGAGTTTCCCGTGGTGATGGAATGCGAATTGCTCGAGGAGGTCGACACGCCCTCCCTTCACTGCTACGTTGGAAAAATCGTGAACGTGGCGGCAAACGAGGAGATGCTGGACGAGAAGGGCAAGCTCGACGTGGGCAAATGCGGCATAATCGCCTTTGACAACTTCAAAAACGGCTATCACGCCATCGGCGAATACGTGGGCAAGGCCTGGAACGCGGGCATGGAGTACATGAAGTAAGCGCGGCTTACATAACGAGGTTTTGATATGAAGCAGATAACTTTGGGCAAGACCGGCATCACCACCCCGCAGAACGCCTTCGGCGCCCTGCCCATACAAAGGTGCACCACTCAGGAGGCGGTAAAGCTGCTCATGGGTGCCTTTGAAGGCGGCATGACGTTTTTCGACACCGCGCGCGCCTACACCGACAGCGAGGAAAAGCTTGGTGCGGCGTTTGGCGAAAGCGGCATAAGGGACAAGATCTACATAGCCTCAAAGAGCGGCGCGACCACGGGCGAGGAATTGAGAAAGCAGCTCGAAACCACGCTCAGAAACCTCAAAACCGACCATCTGGACATATATCAGCTGCACTGCGTCGCCAAGTGCTATCGCCCCGGCGACGGCAGCGGGCTGTATGAGGAATTGCTCAGAGCAAAGCAGGAGGGCAAGATACTCCATATAGGCATCACCGCCCACAAAATCGGCCTGGCCGAGGAGATAATCGAAAGCGGGCTATACGAAACGCTGCAGTTCCCGTTCTCGTACCTCGCCACCGACAGGGACATCGCTCTCGTCAGGGCCTGTGAGAAGGCGGGCATGGGCTTTATCGCCATGAAGGGCTTGAGCGGCGGGCTTTTGAACAACGCCGAGGCCTGCATGGCCTTTATGAGCGGGTACAACGCCCTGCCCATCTGGGGCATACAAAGGGAGAGCGAGCTTAAGCAGTGGCTGAGCTTCTTCCAGCGCGAGCCCGTGATGACCGACGAGTTGCGCGCAGTGATCGCCAAGGACAGACAGGAGCTGCTTGGCGACTTCTGCCGCGGCTGCGGCTACTGCGCGCCCTGCACCGCGGGCATATCCATAAAGGACTGTGCGCGCATGAGCCAGATGATACGCCGCGCGCCCTCCGCCGCATGGCTCTCACCCTACTGGCAGGAGCAGATGATGAAGATCGAGGACTGCATCGAGTGCGGCATATGCATGACCAGATGCCCCTACGAGCTCAAAATCCCCGCGCTGCTCAAAAAGAACCTTGCGGATTACAGGCAGATACTTTCGGGCGAAGTAAAGGTGTGACGGAGTGTATACGGACTTAGGCTTATTGAGCTATGACGAAGGCGAGTGCGCAAGCGCGCTTGAAGCCCTTACGCGCGAGCTGATACGTAAAAACGTGACGCTCGCCACAATGGAAAGCTGCACCGGCGGAGCGCTGGCCTCATTTATAACGGACACAGAGGGCGCCTCCGCCGTGTTCAAGGGCGCGCTTGTCGCCTACACCAATCTTAGCAAGGAGCTTCTGGGTGTGCCCGAGGAGACGATAGACAGCTACGGCGTATACTCCGCTGAGACTGCGCGCGCCATGGCCGAGAGGGCGAGGCGCTTTTTCCTCGCGGACGTGGGCGCAGGCGTAACGGGCAGCTTTTCAAACCCCGACCCTGCCAACGCCGACAGCGTGCCGGGCGAGGTCTACTTCGCCGTGGCGGACGCATTGGGCACTGAATGCTTCAAGTGCCGTCTGCCGTTTCTTCACGACCGCCCCGCCTACAAAAAATGCGTTTCGCGTGAAATCGCGCGCCAGATTCTCAAAAAGCTTTGAGCTCGGAGGCATCGAATTGAACCGCAAGCTTGAATTGTTCGCCACGTTCTTCAAAATCGGGCTGTTCACCTTCGGAGGCGGCTACGCGATGATACCGCTCATACAGCGCGAGGCGGCGGAAAACAAAAAGTGGGTCACTCAGGAGGACATACTGGACGTGGTGGCGATAGCCGAATCCACACCCGGCCCCATCGCCATAAACTCGGCCACGTTCATAGGCAGCAAGGTCGCCGGCACGTGGGGCGCTTTTTTCGCGACGCTGGGCGTGGTGCTGCCTTCGTTTATAGTCATAACGGCCATAAGCTACGCGCTTCAGGCCTTCCGGCACATAAAGGCCGTGGAGTACGCGTTTTGGGGCATAAGGGCGGGCGTACTGGCGCTGATACTCAAGGCCGCGTGGTCGCTGTTTAAGCACTGCAAAAAAGAGTGGTTCAGCTACTCGGTGATGACGTTGGCCTTCATCGCGGTGGCGCTGTTAAAGCTCAATTCAATTTTGGTGATACTCGCCGCGGCTCTGCTGGGAATAGGCGTGGACATGATAAGGCGCTCGCGCGGCGCAGGGGCGGACAAATGATTTATCTGGAACTGTTTTGGACGTTCTTTAAGATAGGGCTTTTCACCTTCGGGGGCGGCTACGCCATGCTGCCTCTGGTGCAGCAGGAGGTGCTCGCCCATTCATGGCTCAGCACCGATGAGATAGTGAACTTTATCGCGGTGAGCGAGAGCACGCCCGGCCCCTTCGCGGTCAACATGTCGACCTACGTGGGCAGGCTTACGGGCGGCATATTCGGGGCGTTTTGCGCCACGCTCGGTGTGGTCGCGCCCTCGTTCATAATCATACTGATTGTCGCCAAATTCTACGAAAAATTCCGCAGGAGCCGTCTGGTAGAGGGCGCGATGTCCGGCCTCAGACCCGTGGTGGTGGGGCTGATATGCGCGTCGATTTTTTCAATCGGCAGACAGATTTTTGTGCCCGGAGAGACGCTGCCTACAGCCGCCCTCGCGGTCAGCATAGGCATATTCCTGATCATGGCGGTGCTCGCGTTCAAAAAGGTGCACCCCATAATAATAATCGCCGCGTCTGCGGCGACAGGAATAGCGGCGGGCTATATAATAGGGCTTTGAGCGCGCGAGGCGAGTATGAGCCTCGCGGCGTTTATCTGCTCATCGTCTACGGGCAGCTTAAGGCCGCGCACAAAATCCCAAAGCGCGTCTATGAGTCCCTGCGACTCATCGTTTAACTCGATCGTCTTTGTAAGGCCGTCGAAATACTCTATCGTCACCTTCGGCACATCGCCCTTTCTCAGCATCGCGCGCGCGCCCTTTATGTAGTGCACGGCCTTTGCGTCCGCGCGCGTAAATGGCAGGAGCATTGCCGCAAGGCAGGCAAAGTCGTTTTCCCCTATGCCCGAAAACACGGCCTGGCGTATGCCCATATCCCCGCACAGCGCCCTGAACGTGCCGTCAAAAGCGTACAGCGACCAGCCCGAGGCTTGGCCGTTTTCATTTGGCAGATAAGGCAGGAAGCGCCTGCCCTGTGCGTCAGCGCTCGCGCCGTCAAGGTCTATGAGCGTCCCTTCTCCAAAGCAGATTTCTCCCCGGCTTCGCTCCTCCAAACGCGCGCGAATGCGCCTTGAGCGCGCGATGTCGCTCGAGATCACTTGCGCATTAAATTTGTGCTCTGCCCTGAGCTGCCTCAGAAGCGCGCGGCCTTCCCTGTCCTCAGGGGCGTGGCTTAACAGCTCCGGTCGGCGGGCATAGGTGAGCTTTATCGCCTCGTCCGCGCGCCAGCGGTCTATCTCCTTCTGGTTGCCGTTTAGCAGCACGCCCGGCACGCTTAAGCCCATGAACTCCCGCGGCCTCGTGTACTGAGGATACTCAAGCAGTCCGCTCGAAAAGCTTTCATCCACGCTCGATTCGTCGCACCCCAGTACGCCCGGCAGCAGGCGCGACACCGCGTCCACTATTATCAGCGCGCCCAGCTCGCCGCCGGTCAGCACGTAATCGCCTACGGAGATCTCCTCGTCTATGAACAGGTCTATCACCCTTTGGTCGAGCCCCTCGTAGTGACCCGCCAGAAGGATCAGCTCGTCCTCCTTTGCCAGCTCCTCTGCCTTTTTCTGGTCGAAGCGGTGCCCCTTGGGGGACAGATATATGCGCTTGCCGCTGAAATGCTCCCCCATCGCGTGTACAATCGCGTCAGCCGTGGGCTGAGGCGTCATCACCATGCCCGCGCCGCCGCCGTAGGGTGCATCGTCTGTGTTTTTGTGTTTTTGCAAAGAAAAGGGGCGGATGTCGATAACCTCCGCCTTTATTGCGCCTCTTTCGAGCGCTCGCCCGAGTATGCTTTCGCTAAGCACTGCCCTGACCATATCCGGAAAAATGGTCAAAAGCTTAAATGTCATTTTCCACCGCCACTTCCTCAAGCGCTTTGGAATAAAGTATCATTCTGCCGCCCGCGACATCGGTAGAGAGTATTGCGCGCTTTATCGCCGGCACGAGCAGCTCCTTTTTTGTCCTTCGGTTCACAAACACGTACACGTCGTTGCCGCCGGGCTGCATCACCTCGGTAAGCTCGCCCAGCTCCCTGCCGTTTTCGTCATAGCCCTTAAGCCCCACGAGGTCGACTATAAAATGCTCGTCCTCGCCCAGCTCCACCGCGTGGGCGCGATCCTCGTACAAAAGCCTGCCCCGAAGCTCCTACGCCGCGTTGCGGTCGTTTACGTTTTCAAGGCGCTAATACACGGCCTGCCCGTCGAAGCGCACAAATTTTGCCTTGAGCGGAACGTAGGCGCCCTTGTCCTCAAGGTAAACTTCGCGCGCGTCCTCAAAGCGCATCGGGTCGTTCGTAATGGGGCGCACCTTCAATTCGCCGTTTATGCCCTGCGGCTTGAGTATTTCCCCTACTGCGAGATATTCTGTCATTATTTGTCCTCTTTGCAAGGTTCTATTTCCACCGAAACGGGATAATGATCCGATAAATACACTCCGTTGAGATTGTCTTCCCACTTTACTGCCGGTTTATCGGTCTTGAAGCCCCTGGTGAATATGTAATCTATCTGCGGCGGAAGCTTTCTGCCCCAGTCGTGCCAGGTGGTGCCTATGCCCTTGGTCAGCTCCGTAAGCCCCGTGGAGGGATCATCGAACAGTCTGACCTCCTCGCTGTCCGGATAGGCGTTGAAATCGCCCGAAACTATTACGGGCAGCGTGGGTTCTGCTGAAATCTGCCTTAGCACGAGCTCAGCGCCCTTTATGCGTGCGTATTGCGCTACGTGGTCGAGGTGGGTATTGAACACGTTGAACACGCCGAAGTCGCCCTTGAGCTTAAGATGCGTCACTATGCGCGGGCAGCTGCTCTGGTCTTCAAAGCGCGAACCAGGCACGTCCGGCGTATCCGAAAGCCAGCTGACGTTCAGCGAGACAGGCTCGTATTTGTCGCTGAGAAAAGCTACGGGGTTGTGCTCGTCCTCAAGGTCTGCTCCCCTGCCGCAGCCAAGCAGCGTATAGCCCAGCACGTTGAGGTGCCTGCGCATCCAGACGTGCATCTCCGGGCGCATCTCCTGAAAGGCGATTATATCCGGCCGCTCGTTTTCAAGCTTGTCGAGTATGAAGCCCTTGCGGTTGGTGAAGCTGTTTACGCCGTCGGCCTTGTTGTCCATGCGGATATTGAAGGTTACAAATTTCATCGTGCGCCTCCGCTTGTATATTTATCGCATCAGTCCCTGCTTTGCCAGCGCCGCCGCGCCGGCCATGCCCGCATCATTGCGGTGCTTCGCGAGGCGCAGCACCTGAGCCATTGCCTTTGCGTCGAGGTTGTAGGCGGGCTCTATCTGTTTTAGTATCCTTTGAACCAGTATCTCGCCGCCCGCGCTTATGCCGCCGCCCAGCACCATGGCCTCCGGGCGAAAGATCATATACAGCGAGCACAGGCCTATGGCGACCTCCTTTGCGTACACGTCGAGCGCCTCTATCATCTTTGAGTCGCCCTGCGCCGCCCTGTCCAGTACAAGGCGCGCCCTGACGCCACCGGAGTATCTGGCCAGAGTGCCCGCCGAAGCGTACATTTCGAAGCAGCCCCTAAGGCCGCAGGCACACTTAAGGCCGCCCGCGTGGGTGATGAAGTGGCCAAGCTCCGCCGCCCCGTTGTCGTGGCCGCGCCAGGGCTTGCCGTCAATCAGCAGCGCGCCGCCTATACCTGTGCCGAGCGTGAGATAGACCACGTCCTTAAGGCCGCAGCAGCTGCCGCCCGGCAGCGTCTCCGCCGCCAGCGCTGCCTGAGCGTCGTTGTCTATCCACACGGGCAGATTCAATTCCTGCCTGAGCGTCTCGCCGAAATTCACGCCCGCCCAACGCAGGTTGCCGCTGTTGACCTTGCCGGAAGGACGAAACACCGCGCCAGGCACTCCCACGCCCACTATGTCCGGGGCGTGAGGCGCGCCGTCCACCAGGGCCTTTATCTGTCTTGCGCAGGCCTGCGTGTCTCCACGCACGGTGCGCGTCAGCTGGGTGTAAACGCAAGCCAAATTCTCGTCAAACAGCCCGAACTTAAGGTTCGTGCCGCCAATGTCAACCCCGGCAATATACATCCTGATATCCCCTGTGATTCCCTTTTACAACAACAGCCGCTCGCGCGGCCATTGTGACTGTTCTGATCCTGATTATGTTAAGCTTTGTATCTGCCCTTTTGGGGCGCGGGCGTGGCGGCAGGCGTCTCGGCAGGCTTGTTGCCTTCGCCGTTTTCGCCCCCGTCGGGCTCAAGTCCCTCCCAGATGTTCGGCAGAGTATCGTTTCTGTCGTCGCTCTCGCCGCCGTTATCGGCCTGCGCGCCCATGTAGCCGAAGGCCACGGCCACGCCGGCTTCGCCGTCCTCTATCGCATAGCCGCCCAGCGCGTACCAGCCGTCCAGCATTTCATATGCGGTGTCGCCGTCCTTGTTGAGCTTGGCCAATATGCCCGAGAAAAACTCCTCCGCTTTTTCGTAGCTGACCGAGCTGTCCGAGCAGCAAAGCGCGCAGCAGAGTATGGGCAGCACCCTTTCGTCGCCCGGCAGCGACTGAAGCGCAAAAACGGACAGCGCGCCGTCGTCCTCAACGCTTACGGTCACCATCAGCACGTCGTCGATGAACATGCCCGGGAGCTCAAACTCCTCGATCATCTCAAACTGCGCCGCGTCAAGCGTAACCGCAGAATACTTTTCCGCTTCGGCGTTGTATTTGTCTATCCAGCCGTTAAGAACCGCGTCCTCGGCGACGGCTGAAGCGAGAAGAAGCGCGGCTATCAGCAATGCTGCGGCGATTTTTTTCATCGCGTGAGTTCTCCTTTACGTCAGTTGTTCTCAACGCCGCCTATTTCGGTCACTATGCCGTCCACTACCGTGAAGGAATAGGTGCTGCCGAACGTATAGCCGTGAGAATAGCGGCTGTCCTTGATATAGAACACGTTCCTTGAGCCGAGGGTGTAGGTGCCGTCGGGATATTCGCTTACATCGATAACAACAGTAAAGTCGGCCTTCTCCATGTTTTTGCCCTTGTCGGTGGTGTGGCTGACGCCCGTGACGCCTGCGACCGTGGTCACCTCGTAGAGCTGCGCCTGACCCTTTTCGTTGGTTACGTCGACGTAGGTGGTGTTATGGTTGCCGTCCCAGCCTCTGGAGCCCGTGGTGTAGGTGGCGTAGGACCAGCCTACGATGCTCAGCACGCTACCGCCGTTTACGCTCGGCAGCACTTTAATCTCGGTGATGTTGTGGTTGATGCGGCTCTCCTTATCGAGGTGCCATTTGTAGCTGAGTATGGTCTTGCTGGTGACGCGATTGGCGTACATTGATGCCGGCACAGCCGTCGCCGCCGGGGCGGGCGTGGGCGTGGGCTCGGGCGTCGCGGTAGGCTCTGGCGTAGACGTCACTACGGGCTCGGGCTCGTTTTCGCCAAACACGCCCTCGCCGTTATCGTCGATAAAGCCGTCGTCAGAAAAATCGTTTTGCTCGCTGCTGTCCGTTCCCGGCGCGGGGGTGGCCACAAACTCCGGCACGTCCGCCAGTTGAGTTACGTCAGTAACCTCCGGGGAAGGCAGGGTCTGAGCCGTAACGTCCTCGGTCGGGGCGTCGCCCTTTTTGAGCCAAAATTCCTTTATCACAATAACCAGCGCCGCGATAATAACCGCGCCGATAAGAAAGCGCACCAACGCGCGGCCTATATTGTTTTTTCTTATAATACTTCCACTCATAAGAAATACCTCCTGAGTACTCTTGATAATATTGTACATTATTTGAGATAAATTGTCAACAATTAAATAATGATTTTGAAATGAACTGCAATAATTTTTCATTTGCGGCGCGGGGTGGCGTTGACAAGGCACGCGCCGGAGTGTTACAATTAATGTAGCAAAACAGCGGAGGGATATATGCTCATACGTTCAGCCGCAAAGGGCGACATCGGCGACTTAAACAGGCTGCTCTATCAGGTAGCGGCGGTGCACCACGACATCCGCCCCGATCTGTTTAAGGAAGGCGGCAAAAAATACACGGACGCCGAGCTTGAAGGCATTCTGGCCTGCGAAGACACGCCCGTATTTGTGGCCGAAGAAGACGGCAGGGTGCTGGGCTATGCCTTTTGCGTGATAGAAGAGCACGCCCACAGCGGCGCGATGCACGAATTCAAAAGCCTGTACATAGACGACCTGTGCGTGGACGAGAGCGCGCGGGGCAGGCACACGGGCACGGCGCTGTTTGAGTATGTAAAGGGCTTTGCCCGCGAAATCGGCTGCCGCAGCATCACACTAAATGTGTGGAGCGGCAACACGAACGCGGAGATTTTTTACGCCAAAATGGGGCTTAAGCCCCAAAAGACCACACTTGAAACGTTACTCTGAGGCAGAAGATATGGAACAGATAAAAAAGCGCGTCGCTGATTCAAGGGCCGAGCTGGTGCAGGTGATAGGTCAGCAGGACCTAAACGGCTACGGCCGCCTCTTCGGCGGGCGGCTGATGAGCTGGATGGACATAGTTGCGGCGGTGTCCGCGAGGCGGCACAGCGGCAAAAACGTGACCACCGCGAGGGTCGAAGGGCTGGAATTTGCTCTGCCCGCCTATACCAACGACACGCTCGTGCTCATCGCGCACGTGGCGCAGGTCGGCAAAACCAGCATGATGGTGAGGGTAGAGGCGTTTGTGGAGCAGCTGAACGGCGAAAGGCGGCTTACGAACTGCGCATGGTTTTTGATGGTGGCGCTGGACGAAAGCGAAAAGCCCACCCCAGTGCCCGCACTTCTCATTGAGACCGAAGAAGAAAAGCGCGAATGGGCGCAGGCCGAGGCGGTCAGGCAGGGCTTCGGACGAAGCAAATAATGCTTAACACAAGTCACCTTGGCGGATGAACTCACTTAACAGCGGCGCTTGCGGAAAGGATGTTTGACTGTTGAACAGCGCGGTTATTGAACTTGATTTGCACGGGCTGAGCCTTGACGAGGCACGGGACGCCATAGACGACGCGCTCAGGCATTGCGACATGAGCGTTTACCGGGTAAGGCTCATTCACGGCTTCAACAACGGCACCGCCATACGGGACATGATTTTTCGTGAATACCGCTATCACATGAAGGTTATGCGCGTTGTGGGCGGACAGAACCGCGGTCAGACCGACCTCGTTTTGAGGGAATATTACTGATGAAGAAAACCGAAGCCGAGGCTCGCAGACGGCGCTTGTTATCGAGCGAGAATTACAAAAGCTGGGGCGTGCTTATAAGCGTGCTGGCGCTTTTGGCTCTGCTCATTTTCAATTGCCTG
Source organism: Clostridia bacterium (assembly GCA_017412445.1). Lineage (GTDB taxonomy): Bacteria > Bacillota > Clostridia > Christensenellales > Aristaeellaceae > RUG14130. The sequence continues at coordinate 3,315 of JAFPYA010000035.1, read as the reverse complement.
AGCATGTATCTGTCGGGCAACACTCCCCCGTTCACGCGGGAAATCGCGCTTAAGAAGCTGTTTTCGCCCGCATGGATTCTCCTTTTTGTCTTGGTTCTTTTGGCCCTCGCCGATAGATTCCTCTCGCGCTATTCCAAAGGCAGGCCGCAGCCGCTTTTGCCAAACGCGGCGTACCGGCTCGCAATGCTGAGAGAGCGCGCCGTTGTCAACGAAGCCGCGCTTAAGGCAGAAAAGAAGGCGCGGCTGCTCTACCTGATCAGCGGGCTTGCGACAGCGCTTCTGAGCGCACGGCCGCTTCTCTATCTGCTTGACAGAAGCAATTTTGCTTCCTGGGATTTGGAAAACATGATCTGGGACACGGCAAAGCACGTGCTGCCCTACGCGCTTGCCATCATCGCGCTTACAGTGCTCACTTTTTACCTGAAGGACGCCATTGACGAAGAGGAGATCGCGGCACTCAAGCCTTCCGTCAACATCAAAAGCGAAGGCGAACAGCCCCGCAAAAAGGGCGCGCTGCTCGCCGTTGTCCGGATTGCCCTCATCGTGCTTGGCGCGTTTTTGACGGTGCACGGCATAATCAACGGCGGACTCAGGGACGTATTTGTAAAAGCCATCGCAATTTGCTCGGAGTGTATAGGCCTTGGATAAGATAAAGACGAAATCGCGCGCGCCGCTCAAACGCAAGCTGGTGCAGCTCTACGCGGCGCTGCTCTACAATTGCTACGCCAGAGGCTTTATAAAGGGCGACATCTATACGGGCAAGGCCAAAATTGCCTGCGTACCGGGGCTCAACTGCTACTCCTGCCCCGGGGCGATAGGCGCGTGTCCCCTTGGGGCGCTGCAAAACGCCATCGCCTCCTCGGACAAGCGCATGCCCTCGTATGTGCTGGGCATAATACTGCTCTACGGCCTTTTGCTCGGGCGCACAATCTGCGGCTGGCTCTGCCCCATGGGCCTTTTGCAGGAGCTGTGCCACCTGCTGCCCACGCCCAAGCTCAAAAAGAGCAACGTCACGCGGGCGTTGAGCTATTTCAAATATGCGCTGCTGTTCGTATTGGTGATAATTATTCCGCGCATGTACTCCTACCAGAGCCTGCCGCTGCCCGCGTTTTGCAAGTACATCTGCCCCGCCGGCACGCTCGAGGGCGCGCTTGGGCTTTTGGCGCACCCCGCAAACGCCGACAAGTTCTCGATGCTGGGGCTCCTGTTTACCCGAAAGTACATAATTCTGGTTACAATCCTCGCCTCCTGCGTGTTCATATACCGCGCGTTTTGCCGCTTTTTGTGCCCGCTGGGTGCGATATACTCGCTGTTTTCGAGAGTTGCCGTCATAGGCGTAAAGGTCGACGCGCCCTCCTGCACCAAGTGCGGCAGGTGCGTAAGCCACTGCAAAATGGACGTAAAGCGCGTGGGCGATCACGAGTGCATACACTGCGCAAGCTGCATAGACGTCTGCCCCACGGGCGCCATAAGCTTTAAGGCGGGCAGCATAACGCTGAGGGCAAACGAGGGCGTAAGACCCGCAGGCGAAAACCCGCCCGCAAAAAAGCCGTCATTCAGGCGCTGGGCGATTCCCGCCGCCATGCTTGCGGTGCTGGCGGGGCTGTTCGTGTACACCAACTTTTTTGAAAGCGTGAAGGCCGACAATTCCACCGTCAAAAACGAAAGCATAGTGCCCGTCTACAGCGCAGACGATACGCTCCCCACAGGCAGCGAGGTCGGCATGAGGGCGGCGGACTTTTCCGCGCCGCTGATAGGCAAAAACGGCACGTTCACTCTGAGCGATTGTCTGGGCAAGCCCGTCGTTATAAACTTCTGGGCGACCTGGTGCACGCCCTGCTGTCTGGAATTGCCGTATTTTGACCGCGTTTACGCCGAAAACATGTGCGAAATATACATGGTCGCCGTGCATTCAAATCTGGTGACGGACGACCCCGAAGCGTATCTGAAGGATTACAGCTATTCTCTGCCCTTCGCAATGGACGAAACCGGCGGCATAATCGCCTCATTTAACGGCTCAACCATTCTGCCCCGGACCGTGGTGATAGACAAAAACGGCGTGATAACCTACAACGCCGTTGGCTCTATGACCTACGATAAGCTGAGCGGGCTGGTCGAGGAGGCCAGGGGCGGCAGGCAAAGCGATACGGCAGATTAAACCCGAATTGACCCAATTTACGGAGGCAGCAAGGTGCCAAGCTTTAACAAATCGCAAAAGGCGGCCATAAGCGCCGAAAACCAGAACATACTCGTGTCCGCCGCGGCGGGCTCGGGCAAGACCACCGTTATGGTGGAAAAGATAAAGCAGACGCTTATCGACCATCCCGAAAGCTCGATTAGCGAGTTTTTGGTGATAACCTTCACCAAGGATGCGGCGCGCAACATGAAGGACAAGCTGCGCCTGCTGCTTGAGGAGGCGGCGCGCGAGGGCGTGCAGGCGGCCTCAAGGGCGCTTGGCGAAATCGAAACCGCCACCATAAGCACAATACACGCCTTTTGCAATATGCTTCTTAAGGAATTCAACGACGACGCGGGCGCCTCGCTGAATCCCCGCCTGCTCAAGGAGGGCGAAAAGACGCGCATGCTGGACGAGGGGTTCGGCGACGCGATCGAGGCGATACTGGGCGAGGAAAGCGCGTACAGCCAAAGCGACAGGCAGACTGCAAGCGCGCTTTTGTCCGCCTTCGGTTTGGACGAAATAAAAGCCATGGTACGCGCGCTCTACGACGTGCTGATGGGCATACCCGATCCGTTTGAGTTTCTTGACAGAATTATCGAAAATCCGCCATACGAGCTTTGGAACAAAGAAATGCTGACCTCCGTCGGCATGGAAGTGCGCGGCCTGAACGAGCAGGTGCTTGAAGAGGAGGATTTGATGCTGTCCCCCGACGCCACCAAGGCGTATCAAAGCGTGGTGGAGTCCGACGCGCTGATCGTGTCGAGCCTTATAGAAGAATACGAATCGACCGACAGTCTGGACGGAAAGATTGCCCTGCTCGAGCGCAGTCTTGCCGCCTTTGCCGACGCGCCTCGAAGCAGGATTACAAGCCCCGAGGAAAAACAGTGGCGCGATAGAATTAACGACGTGCGAAAAAAGCTCAAGGGGACAAACGGCGTCACTATGACCTGTCTCAAAAAGCTCCGCTTTCTGGCGGATGACGAAGGAAACGAAAGCACGAACGAACGCATAAAGGCCGAGCTCAGAGGGCTTAAGCTGATACTCGTCGAGACAGCGAAGCAGTACGAAATACAGAAGCTCGAAAGCGGCGCAATAGACTACTCCGACATGGAGCAAGTGGCCTACAGGATAATGTC
>JAFPYA010000390.1 GCA_017412445.1 Clostridia bacterium | reverse complement strand
GGATGCTCCTCCATGAGCACGCCCTCCTCCTGAAGCGCCAGGAACAAGGGCGACTTCATGGCCGCCCGCAGGGACGTGTCCCTCACGTTGATGTCCGAGTAGGGCGAGAAGGGGCAGGGCTCGGCGCCTCCGTGGCTGTTTATGTGGAAGAAGCCGCGCCCCGCCGCCACGCATCCGCCGGAGGACTTTTCGTCTCCGGGGAAGGAGATGTAGACCATCTCGGGGTGCTCGCGGCGCAGACGGTCGATTTCCCCGCGCAGGTACTCGCGCTCGGCGTCCCCGGGCGCAAGCTCCCTGCTTTCCTCGGTAACCGGCACGAATTCCACAAATATGACCGCTTTGCAGCCCCTGTCGGACAGGTTCTGCAAAAACGCGCGCGAGGAGACCTCCTTCAGGTTTTCGGTAGTCACCGTGACGGACGCGCCGAAAATGAGCCCGCGTTCATGGAGCTTATCCATGTTGGCAATCAGCTTGTCGTATATGCCGCTGCCGCGCCTCGCGTCGGTTATCTCCTTTTCGCCCTCGATGCTCATTATGGGCAAAAGGTTGCGGCAGCGGTCGAAGAGGTCGAAGTACCTTTCGTCCATGAAGGTGCCGTTGGTGAATATGGGGAACAGTATGCCGGGCTTATTGCCCGCCGCCCCTATTATGTCGCGCCTGAGCATGGGCTCGCCGCCCGCGAGGAGGATAAAGCTTATGCCGAGCTCGTCCGCTTCGTCAAATATTCTCAGCCATTCCTCGCTCGTAAGCTGCTTTACGGGCGCGGCGTCCACAGTTGCGTGATTGCAGCGCGAATAGCAGCCCGCGCAGTGCAGGTTGCACTGGCTGGTGATGCTGGCAATCAGAAACGGCGGTATATGCTCGCCCGCGTCCTCCGCCTTGCGGCGCTTTTTGGAAGCGGCACGGCTGGCGGCCGCAAACTTAGCCATGAACAGGCTTTCGCGCGGGTTTTTAAGCGTTGCCTTCAGAGCCTCGGTTACAATATTTTCCACGCCCTGAGTGAGGTATTCCTGTAAATCAAAGGTGTTATCGCGCATAAAGTACCTCTTAAGCCGGGTTGAACTTCTCCTTAGGCTGTTTGCAGCGGGGGCACCGCCAATCGTCGGGCAGGTCCTCAAAGGCCACGCCGTCGTGCTCCGCGGGGTCGTAGACGTAGCCGCAGATAGAGCAGATGTACTTGCCGCTGGCTTCCCTTGCGGAAAAGTTCACCTCGGCAAATACCGTGGGAACGGGGTTGTTCAGATCCATCACGCGGTTGGCTTCGAGGCTTTCATAGCCCTGAGGCGTATGGGTGCCGCAGTACACCGTGGGATGGTTCTTAACGAACTCGCGCACGCGGTCGAGGGTCTCGCGGGCAGCAGGCAGGTCGTCAAACACCACAGACTGCTTGTTCTCATACAGCGCCTCGTCCACATAGGTGATGTCGCCGTGGAGCATGTAGAAAAGGCCGTCCTTTTCCACGACGATTATGCTGTTTCCGCGGGTGTGGCCTTCGGCCTTTATGAAGTGGATGCCGTCCATGATGGTCTGGGACTCGGGGAAGTTGTAATACGCGCCGTCGGTAAACTCCACGGGCACGAGGTTGTCAAGCCCCTTCAGCTCCTCGGCGCCCAGCTCGTGCGCGTTGACGTAGATTTTGGCGTTGGGGAACAGGCCGATGCTGCCGGAGTGATCGCTGTGGCGGTGGGTCAGAAGAATCTTCGTCACCTGCTCGGGCTTGTAGCCCAGCGCCTTGAAGGCGGTCATATAGTCCGATATCGCTTCACCAGTGAACGCCAAAGACTCCTCATTGGGAATTTCGACGGGCACGTCGGCGGTAAAGCCGGTGTCGACCAGAATAACTTCGCTGCCAGTGTCAATCAGGTAATTCTGCAGGCTGCCGCGGTAGCGCACGTTTTTGTCGTACTTGTCCATCCCGTCCTCGCCGCCAAAGGCGAAGGGCTGAGAATAAAAGCCGTCCTTCCTGAACTTAACTGCCTTGATTTCCATTATTTCGTCTCCTGTTCTTTAGTTTCTTCCATTCGGGTCAATGTCATTTTTAACAGCTCCCTCAGCAGCAGCATCTCCCTGTCCTCCAGGGGAATGCAGCCTCTGATGGCGCCGGGCACAGCCTCCGCCTTTGCCCTCATTTCGCGGCCCCTGTCAGTCAGCTCTATAAACAGCTTTCGCTCGTTGCTTTCGGGGCGGCTTCTGAGTATCAGGCCCTGCTTCTCCAAACGCTTCAGCAGAGGCGCGAGCGTGCCGGATTCCAGATGAATTATCTTTCCCAGATCGCCCTCTGTCATGTCGCCGTATTCCCACAGTATCATCATGACGATGTACTGCGTATATGTCAGCCCGAGCGACTCAAGCGGCTCGCGGTAGCGGCGAACGAT
>JAFPYA010000389.1 GCA_017412445.1 Clostridia bacterium | reverse complement strand
CATCATGGAAAAAAAGAAGCTTTATCTGATCGGGTTGATTGTGTCGGGCATGCTCATGTTCGGCCTGATCGTACTGACGGTAGAGCTGACAGGCGGTCGGGACCTGGGTGATTTTACGGCCCGGGACCGCACGGTGTTTACCGTTTTTATCATTGCAGAGGCTCTTGCGGTTGTAAGCCTGTTCTTCTTTGCCGCCAGGCTGGGGAAGCTGAATCGGAGCGCGCAGCCGCTTGAGACGCGAAGCGCAACAAAGCAGGAGAAGATACTTCGCCGAAGGGGCGTAATTCTGCTGATAATATCGCTGCTTTCCGCCCTGCTGCTTAACATAACGGGCATTTTGCTTGGAAAGCACCGTGAGGGGCAGTACATGACTTTGGTGTACGTGCTCCTTACAGCGGTCTGCGTCCTTCCGCCGATACTGTTGGCAGTCAATGTCTTGCTCAGAAAGCGCTTTGCGCGGAGTCAGGCAAGCAAGCGCGTGGAGGAGGTGCAGCAGCACCTCCAGTCCCTGCGGGAGATGGCAACTCAAACGTCACGCGACACAGGCGTCCTTTTGAAAAGATGGCGGGTGCTTACGGGCCTTTTTGCCGGGCTGCTTACCGGCCTCGGCGCAGCCGTTGCCCTGCTTGGCGGATGGGGCGCGAAAACCGGCAACCTGACTCTCATCGTGTTTTATGCGGCGGCACTGATTATGTGCGGCCTGTGCCGGCTCCGCTTCCGCCTGCCGACCGCCTTTATGAATGAAGACAAGACCTACGTTTCAAAAGAGGACTTTCCCCATCTCTATGCCATGGCGGAGCAGGCGGCCGGGGAAAGCGGCTGCACGGCGCCCGTCCGCATTTCATTTACCACGGACGGCAATATAGGCATTGCGGATCTGGGGAACGCAATCTCACTTAAGATAGGTACGCTTCTGCTTTCGCTGCTCTCCGAGCAGGAGCTGGCTTCTGTACTTAACCACGAATTTGCCCACGTCATCGCAGCCAAAGGGAACAAAGAGGACGCATACGCCAACTGGCTCAGCATGGGAAAACCGCTCCATGTGTTGAGCTGGCTTACGGAGCTTATGTATGGGTATTTGGACGACGTATACGAATTTCAGTATTTTCTGTATCAATATGCCACCTCACTGATCCGTGAAGCCGAGGCCGACCGCGCCATGGTGCGCGGCTGCGGCGAGACGGTCGCCGGCTCGGCGCTGCTGAAGACGTATTATCAGGAACGCTACGAATATGAGTGCGGCACGTACGATGTGCTCTCTGTAAACGCAGGAGAGGAGCCGCCAAGGGACGTGCTCAGGCAGCGGATAGGGGATTTGCTTTGCCGCGCGGCGGCTCGCGGCGAGGTGTGGAACGGCATGATACCCAGGGAAATCATGTCGCGCTCGGCGTCCCATCCCACTATGAAGATGCGGCTTGATGCTCTTGGCATCACCGATTACCGTACCCTGCCGGGAACCGGCAGCCCGGAATTCGAACATGAGCGGGACAAGGCCGTGAGCTATCTGGATCAGCTGATTTATGACAATATACGTGAAGAGTATAAAAAGTTCCGCAATGATAACTACATTGAGCCGCTTCGGCGCGTGGACGAGTGGAAGGCCGCAGGAGAGCCGCTGGTTGCCGAGGAGTACATCGATGTGGCGGCGGCGCTGGAAGCTTTAGGCCGATACACTCAGGAGGAGCAGCTGTGTGAAAGGGCTATCCGTGAGCTGCCGGACGCCGCTGCTTACTATGCTTATTTCATCAGGGGCAAATTCCGCCTGCACAGGTATGATCCCGCCGGGCTTGACGATTTGTACCGCGCAATGGACGGCAACAGCAATTTCGTAATGGCCGGCCTCGACGAAATCGGCACGTTCTGCTGCATCACCGGCAATCAGCAGGAGCTGGAGCGCTACAGGGAGCGGGCGGTGGAGCTCATGCAGAAGGACAAGGACGAGTACAGCGAGGTGGGCGTGCTTAAGCGGGGCGACCGGCTGAGCGCGGAGCAGCTGCCTGAAGGCGAGCTGGAGAAGACGCTTGCCCATATCCGTTCCATCGAAAACGGAGAGATACAGCAAATCTATTTGGTACGAAAAACCATTACGGAGGACTTTTTTACCAGCGCGTTCGTGGTAAAGTTCACTGAGGACTCCGAGCCCGATGCGCAGCGCGAGATAATGCACAAAATCTTCCTGTACCTCGACACCGTCAGCGACTGGCAGTATTCTCTGTTCGATTACCGCAATGTGGCAAAGGTCAGGGTGGAGACCATACCCGGAAGCCTTGTGTATGAAAAGCAGGGCAGCAAGGACTGAGAATTACCGGAGAGGAAAACGCACGATGTATGGGAATACTCAGGCGATTAAGAAAGGCGTTATCGGCTGAGCCGCTTACAGAAAAGAAAGAATGTCAGCCAAAGGGCGGCAGGCCCGGGCCCTGCTTAAGGGGCGTAACATCGGATTCGAAGGAACGATTCGAATCCGGTTTTTTTGTACACTGCGGCAAATTATTATTCGCTGCCGCATGAAGGCGCTTAATTTTTGCGGCTGAAGGCCGGCTTTTTGCGCCCCCTGAAAGCCAAATAACGGGTCAAATGTCTTAAATATGACCCGGAAATCAAACAGTGTTGTAAAAATCCGTGGGGCGTGTATGTCGTTTTAATTTATACAAGGTGTCGAATTTAAAACATATTATGAACTGAAACGGAATTGAAATAACTTTTTAATTGCAATATTGTAATAAGGCCTGTATAATTGTTTTAAATAGGTATTTTCGACATTTGTGTTCTGGAGGTAAATAACATGAAAAAAACAGCCGCTTTGCTCATTTTAGCGCTGTGCCTGACGCTTTGCGCGGGCTTTGCTTTGCCGGCGGCGGCCGAGGCGGGCAACGCCCCGGAGGGCAACAAGCTTGCGCTCGACATGGTAATTCTTGTCGATATAAGCGATACGATGAAAACCAACGACTCAAACTTTTATCGTTTGGAAGCGGCCGCGATGATCATAGGCATGTGCGACTACGAGAACAGCCGCATCGCGCTGGTACCCTTCGGCACAGATGTTTATACAAACCCCAAGATACATCTGGCGGCCCTGTATTCCGACAGGCTGTACAACCTCACCGAAGCCAGCAGCTTTGAGAGCAAAAAGGGCATAGTGACGGGCACCGTCAGGGATTGCATAACCAGCCTGCTCGTGGACACGGATAACCGTGTACGTGAGGAGTACGGCGGAGCGACCGCGCTGGGCGCCGCGCTCAAGTATGGCGTGAACCTGCTCAAGCCCACGGCCAAGGACAGCGGCAACCAGAAGGTGGTAGTGCTCCTTACCGATGGCAAAATAGACCTTCCGACTGCGGGCGGCAAAAGCGGCCAGCAGCTGATGCAGGAGGACACCCAGAAATTCAACGCCGCGTATCAGCAGGCGAAGGATTACGGCGTAAAGGTATACACCGTAGCCCTTAAGGAAAAGGACGTAAAGCTGCTTCAGGACGCTTCCAGGGCGACCGGCGCCCCCGAAACCAAAGTAGTGGACAACGCCGAGGACCTGCCCGACGTATTCAACTCCTTCTTCGCGGACATGGTCGATTCCGAGGCGATCCCCGTAAAAACCGTAAGCAGGGATTACGGCTTTGACGCCACGATAAACGTTCCCAACCTCTCTATTGCCGAAATCAACATACTGGTGCCCGTGAACAAGTGGGGCACGGTCGAGCTTAAAAACCCGAGCGGCAAGACGGTAAACCCCGCCTTTATATATCAGTCGGGCAACTTCACCTTTATCAAAATAAACAAGCCGGATCAGACGGGCGAATGGAAGCTTATTTGCGAAACGCAAACCAAGCCCTCCGCGGAGATGAAGGTGCTGTTCAGCTATACGGTAGTGCCGAGGATCGAGCTCACCAACAACATAGGAGACAGGGGCTTTACCTTTGAAAAAAATCAGATAGTATCCTTTGACGTGTTTTTAAGGGAGCTCAACGGCCAGAATTCAAGGGACAAGACCCTCTACAGCGATGAATGCGGCATAGAGGCCAAGCTCTACCTCTACGACGCGGACGGCAACCATCAGGTGGGCAACGGCCCCGTTACCCTCAAACGAAACGGCACCGAAACCAAGTTTACCTCCGGCGATATAGAGCTGTCCGATTTCTTTAAGGGAACGGGCGACGAGATCAAGCAGGGCGAATATACGCTCATAGCGACGCTGGTGGGCGCCGGCATGAACGCCGAGGCCAGGCAGCGCATCACCGTTTTGAACCTTGATCCCTACACCGTGCCTACAAATAAGGAAGACAATCCCTTTGCCGACGTGGTAATCCACGATCCCGCCACGGGCAGCTCCGAATACCAGAGGGAGTTCGGTGTGGGCGTTTCCATAGACCTCTCCAAATTTGTCGAGGAACCCGACGGCGAAAGACTCAAGTATACGCTTAAAAACACAACCGGCGATAAGGACGTGGTGATAAACCAGAGCGTAAAAGACGGCAAGCTCACCATGCAGACCAACAACAAGACCGGCGAGGCGGTTGTGCACATCGAGGCCGAGGACACCGACGGCGGCAAGTGCGTCATCGATGTGCCCGTAAAGGTGACCAACAGGAAGACCGAGATACAGAACAACTACCGCGTGATCATCAGCCAGTCGGTCGACTGGGATAACCGCAAAATAGTCTACACCGCCGCGCTGTATTCAAACACCGCCGCAAACGACGCGGTCACCCAGCGCAAGGACAAGGCCATTTACGACATCTATGAACTGACCGCTTACCTGACTGAGGACTACGAATCCGCCGGCCACACGGACAGGCAGAATGTGCAGCTGGTGTTCAAGCCCTCGGGCGACGGCGAAACCTGGACGTGCGAGCATAAGCTGTCCAACCACGCCTGCACCTACAGAATAGACAGCGTAAGCTCCAAGATTAAGGACATCGACATTACCACCGATTTCTCCTCTTGCAGCTACACCCACATGAACACCAAGCCCGTAAAGACCGACGTAAAGCTTCAGGACAAGTATAAGACCAGGCTCGTAATCAAGGATCCCTTCGCCCAGGAGTATATCCCCAGCGACGGCGATACTATAGCGCTTGACGACTTTATGGAGGACGAGGACGGCCAGAAGCTTACCTTCAGGCTCGCCGAAAATCAGGAATTTGAGTTTATCACCATAAGAAACGCAAACTCCAACGGGTCGCTCAGAAACAACCAGCTCATATATGAAACCACCGGCGCAACCGGCAGCGAGACGGTCAAGATAGTGGCGACGGACGAGGACGGCGCCGAGACGCCCTTTGAGATTCCCATCAGCGTTACCAGCGTCGCCCAGACCATAAACGAGACCTACAAGCTCGTAATAATACTGGATCAGGCACCCGAAGAGACCCAGACCGAGTATTCGCTCAGCGCGAGGCTCATGCAGTTGAACGGCGAGGACTACGTGCAGGTGACCGATCCCGCCGTGCTTGAGAGGGTAGTGATACAGGCGACCAGAACGGCTACGGGCTATGCCGACAAGGAAATAAAGTTCGCCCTTGACGGCAACGTGTTCAGGGTGACCGACACCACCGAAGCCAATCAGGCCGTGTACCGCATCGACGCCAAGCTCGTAACCCTTACCGATATAAGTGACGGCAGTGGCAACAAGACCCTGAGCGACGTAGCCATCAGCGCCGAAGGCGTAGGCTTCGGCATAGGCAATCATCCGCCGAGGAAGACCGCCAGCGCCGTAAACCCCTTTGAGGCTGTCGAAATTCACGACCCCCTCGCCGGCAAGAACGACTATACAAAGGAATATACCGCCGAAATAGACCTGAACACCTGGATGGAGGACGAGGACAAGGGCCAGACGCTCAGGTTCGACTGGGAGAGCGGCGAGCCCGAAAGCGATATACTCCAGGTGGTAAGCTTTAACAAGACCGCGGGCAGGCTCACCCTGACCACGAGCGGCAAGAGCGGCACATACGAGCTCAGGCTTACCGCGGACGACGGCAACGGCGGCGTGACTCCGTTTACCATCCCCGTAAAGGTTACAAATCTCAGGGACGTCTATTCCAAATACACCCTCAGGGTCACCGGCCCGCAGGGCACGGATCCCGACGGCGTAAGTAAGTCCGGCACTTACAATTACAGCGCGCAGCTGTACAACGCCGACGGCATACTGGTGACGGACGAAAAGATACTTGCAAGGGTTTCCATCACTGTCAGCCAGACCGTAAAATATGCCGACGTGCTCAATAAGGCCGACGTCACCAACCCGCTCAGCCTTACCAGACGCAAGGATGTATGGACGGCCGGAGCCGAGACCATAAATAACGAGAGCACTTACTCGGCGACCGCCTCGGCGTACCTTGGCTATGACGACATAGTGCTTAAGGTCGAGCTGCCCAAGTCCTTCACCCTTACCAACAGGGCGCCCATGTCCTCGGGCACGGCGCCGGCGAAGGTGAGCCTGACCGTATGGGATCCGCTGGATCCGAACTGCGGCGACGTTGAGACCGTAATAGAGCTCAGCCAGTACGTAGTGGACGCGGACGGCGAGGAGCTCAGCTACGAAGTGACCGTAGGCGGCGAGGAGCCCGGCGTGGTCGCGCCCGGCTTTACCTGCGACGCCAAAGGCAAGTTCACCTTCAAGACCAACCATACGAGCGGCAACGCCGAAATCAACGTGACCGTAAAGGACGATGAAGGCCGCGGCGGCGCCGACTCAAGCTACTCCTTCTCCATACCCGTAGAGGTGTTCGACGTTACCAACTACGTCACGGAGCACTATTCCGTTGCGTTTATGCCGACCGAAGGCGAAATAGCGAAGGGCGGCGTGTACACCTACAAGCTCGAACTGCGCGACGGCAACGGCGCGATAACCGGCGATGTGGAAAGGTACAACGCGCTTCTTGACATCAACCCCAACAACACCTCCGTAAAATATGTCAACAGGGTCACGGGCGAAGAAAAGACGCTGTACTTCATAAACGGCAGCTTTAACCCCGCCGACATGACCATAAGCCTGAAGACCGAGCCGATTTCGGGCTACTACACCGTAGAGGGCTCTCCCGCAATCAGAGACAGCCGCATTGCGGTGGTCGATGAGGCGAAGCTCGAAGTCATTAACCATGCGCCCGACGCGACCAAGGCAAAGCCCTCCAGGCTTTCCCTGCGTGTATGGGATCCGCTCGAGGATGACTGCGGCGACGTCGAGAAGACAATAGATCTCAGCCAGTACGTGGAGGACGCCGATCAGGAGCGCCTGAGCTATGAGATAGAGATAGTCGGCGAAACGCCCGAAATCATAAACAGCAGATACACCGAAGAAAAGGACGGCGTGCTGACCTTTGAGACCAATCACCTTTCCGGCAGCGCCGAGATACAGGTGGTCGCAAGGGACGTAGAGTACGAGCTGGGAGACGAGACGAGCTGCTACACCTTCACCATCCCCGTAGAGGTGTTCGACGTCACCAACTACATCTCCGACAACTTCGTGCTCAGGTTCGAGCCCATCGCGGACGAAATCGAGAAGGACAGCCGCTACACCTACAAGCTTACGCTTGAGGACAGCGAAAACGGCAGCGTAACCGATATAAACGAATTAAGCAAGCTTATCGACTTCAACCCCAAAAACATCTCGGTCAAGTATGTAAACAGCGTCACATCCGAGGAAGCCTCCATAAGGCTCACGGATTATGACCCCGAAGAGATGACCGTAAGCTTTGCGACCAAACCCACCGCGGGCAGCTACACCGTGGAGGGCGAAGTCACCGTCAGGGACGGCCTCGTGAAGGCCGCAGACGAAGCGGGCATGAAGGTCGTAAACGAGACCCCCGCGCTGGTTGAAGCCAACATTTCCGCGCTGCCCGAAAGCGCGAAGATCGCCCCGTGGCTCTGGGTCAAGACCAACGACGAGGTCACCGAGATAGATCTTTCCGAGCTGTTCAGCGACGTGGGCAACGACACGCTCACTTACCATGCCGCGCTTCTTCCCGCCGGCGACACAAACGGCGACGACTACTGGCTGAACATGGTCAAGGGCGCTTCCGTGATCGCTGTAGAAAGCGACGCGCAGGCTGAGCCCGAGGCGGAGGCCGCTGAAGAGACCGAGGAGACTCAGGCGGAGGGCGCAGGCGAAGAAATCGAAGGCGCCGCCGAAGCCCCGGCCGAAGAGGCTCAGGAAGCCGCAGAGCCGCTTGTGCAGGTAGACGAGGCCAGGCTCGAAGCGGCGGGTCTTACCATGATGAAGCTCGAGGACAACGGCAAGGGAACCAAGTCCTTAATCAGGATAACCAACGACGTGAAGGGCGAAAAGCGCTTCCTGTTCTGGGCGACGGATACCGACGGAGAGAGCGCCGCGATGCTCCACAAGCTCAGCGTGGTCAACCAGAAGGAACGCATGATGCTCATAGGCGCTATCGCAATAGCCGCGATAATACTGCTCATAATCATCGTGCTGCTCGTCTACTGGTTCATAATCCGCAAGGCCTGGAAGCGTAACGAGCACGGTCAGGCCGCGATGTACGTGAACAATGTGCCCAAGGGCACCGTCACCTTCCCCTCGCGCGGCAAGAGCGACCGCACGCTCGAGAGCCTCAACATAGGCAGCGCGGTCGTGGAGTCCGGCGTGGCCGGCAGCCTGCGCAAGTTCGCCAGGGGCTACAAGCTCAGAGCAGGCAGCCACGGAACGGTGATAGTGATGCCGCCCAAAAAGACCGAGCCCAGCTTCAGCGTGACCGTAAACGGCGCGCCGCTCAGGAACGGCAAAAAACGCAACTGGAACAGAGGCGGAACGCTCACGGCGACCTACCAGAGCAACTCCGGAGCGATAACCATAGAGTACAGGCGCTGACAATCCAGTATTCCAATTTAGTTGAACATACATAAGCACAAAGGGGGATAATTCATGGCATACTTCGATGTACAAACCGCCAAGGTCGACAAAATCAATGCGCCGCTTCTTGTGGTCGGCCTGGGCGGCACCGGCTGTGACGGCGTCAGGCGTGTAAAGCACGAGTTCAAAATGCGCTTAAATCCGGACAGGCTTGGCGGTACGGAGCTTGACAAGCCGCCGCGCACGGCGTATCTGGGCCTTGACACGGATCCGCTCGAGAAGACCAAGGTCTATCACGGCACTAGGTTTGAGCCCAACGACGAGTTTCTGGACCTGAGCTGCAATATTCAATATCTGCTCGGCGAAGGAGGCGCCCATCTCGATCCTCAGGTGAAGGAATGGCTGGACAGCCGCTTCTACGCTGACAACGACCTTATCCGCGACGCCGCCACCAACGGCGCGGGCACCTACAGGCAGCTGTCGAGGCTGATGGTCTTCCGCAAGGCGCAGGACATACTCACCAAGCTCACCGCGCTGCTCAACAGGCTCGCCACCATCTCTCCCGGCGATCCCATAGGCGCGCGCACCATAAACGTGGTGGTAATTTCGGGCGT
>JAFPYA010000388.1 GCA_017412445.1 Clostridia bacterium | reverse complement strand
CGTTAAGGAGATAGACAAGCGCACAAAGGTGCTTTTGGACGATATGGCCGAGACCATGTACGCCGCCGAGGGGGTAGGGCTCGCTGCGCCTCAGGTGGGCGTGCTCAGGCGCATAGTGGTCATAGACGTGGGCGATGGTCTGCTTGAGCTCATAAACCCTGAAATCATAGAAAGCTCCGGCAGCGCAGTGAACCCCGAGGGCTGTCTCAGCATCCCCGGCCGCCGCTGTACAGTTGAGCGCCCGGCCAAGGTAAAGGTAAGAGCATTAAACCGCAAGGGCAAGCAAATTGAGGTGGAGGGCGAAGGCCTTCTGGCCATGGCGCTTTGCCACGAGCTTGATCACCTGGACGGCATACTCTACATCGACAAGATGATAGAGGACGTGACCAACAAAAAAGAGGAAGACGGTAAATGAGGATAGTGTTCATGGGTACGCCCGAGTTCGCGTTGCCCTCGCTGAAGGCGCTTTTGGAAAGCCGTCACGAAGTGGTGGGCGTATTCACTCAACCCGACAGGCCGGTCGGCCGGGGACACAAGCTCGACAGCCCGCCCGTAAAAAAGCTGGCAGAGCAATACAAGGTGCCCGTGTTTCAGTTTGAAAAAGTGAGGCGGCAAGCGGGGCTTGACGCCATGCGGGCGCTGAACCCCGACCTCGTTGTTACTGCTGCATTCGGCCAGATACTCAGCCAAAAGCTGTTGGACGTGCCGCGCCTCGGCACCATGAACGTGCACGCCTCGCTTTTGCCCAGGCACAGGGGCGCCGCGCCGATCAACTGGAGCATAATGCAGGACGACAAGGTGACAGGCGTGACCACCATGCTTACCGACGCCGGGCTCGACACAGGCGATATGCTGCTTAAGGCCGAAACTGATATAGATCCCGAAGAGACCGCGGGCGAGCTCACCGAGCGGCTCTCTGAGATAGGAGCCGAGCTGTTGATAAAGACTATCGACGCCTATGAAAACGGCGAAATAACACCTGAAAAACAGGATGAAAGCCGTATGACCTACGATCCAATGCTCGAAAAGGGCATGGGAGAAATAGACTGGCGCAAGGGCGCGCAGGAAGTGCATAATCTGGTCAGGGGCGTAAATCCATGGCCGGGCGCTTACACAAGTCTCAATGGCGAAACGCTAAAAATATGGAAAACGCGCGTTTTAGCTGACATTGAAGGCGATGTCGCGGGCTCAGTGCTGAAGGCATCAGCCAAGGAAGGTCTTGTAATCGCCTGCGGTGCGGGTGCAGTTGAGGTGCTCGAGCTTCAGATGCCGGGCGGCAAGCACATGCAGGCAAAGGCGTATTTAAGCGGAAAGAATATAGCGGTGGGCACTGTATTGGGGGAAACAGATGAATAAGGACAACAATAAGCCTTTTGAAGCGGCAAAGAGAGGCGCTAGCGCAGCCAAAGGCTTCAGAGGAAGCGACAAAACCAAGCGCAAGCCATACGACCCCAGAAAGCAAAAGCCATCAGCCGAAGGCTTAAATCCAAAGAGCGGAAAGCCCTTTGAGCATAAAGACGACCTCAAGCGCGAGGCAAGAGCGTACAAAGGCAAGGACGGCTTAAAGCCCGGCGACAGGCTGCAGGCAGGCGGAAAGACCTCGCCACAAAACGGCAGACCCTTGGAAAAAGCACCCGGCGCTGTCCGCCGAGAGACAAAGTCCGTCGAGGCCGGCAGCGCGAGACTCGTTGCGCTCCGGGCCTTGTACGACGTATATTATTTAAATACATACTCAAACCTGTCGTTGGACAAGCAGCTTAAAGGCACGGCTCTGTCCGCCGAAGACAGGCGCCTTGCCACAAACATCTTCTATCAGTGCGTAGAAAACCGCTATAAAATCGACTTCATGCTTTCGCCCTTCGTAAAGCAGGAGCCGGAGCAGATAATCACCTGCATACTGCACATAGCGGCAGCTCAGATAATGTTCCTCGACCGCGTGCCCGATTTCGCCGCAGTGAACGAGGCCGTAAATCAGGCCAAGCTCTACAAGCGCGAAAGCAGCGCGGGCTTTGTGAATGTGGTGCTCAGAAATCTTCTGAGAGCAAAGGAAGCAAATGAAATTCATCTGCCTAAGCGCGAGGACGATCCGTACAAGTATCTCGAAATCGAGTACTCTGCAAGCGAGGACACCGTAAAGCTTTTAGCCGATGCCTTTGGACTGGATGAAACGGAAAAAATACTTGCCTACAAGCCTTCTGAGCGCCGGGATACCGTTCGTCCAAACCTGCTCAGAACCTCTGACGACGCGCTCGAGCAGAGCCTTACCGAGCAGGGCATACAGTGGGAAAACGCGCCCGTGCCGCACGGCTATTACGTCAAAAACGCAGGCGGCATGGCACAAAGCGATATCTACAGGCAGGGGCTTATATCCATACAGGGCGTGAGCGCCATGCTGGCCGCGATGGCACTTGAGCCGGGACGCGGCATGAACATCGTCGACGCCTGCGCCGCGCCCGGCGGCAAGGCGGCCTACATCTGCGAGCTTATGCAGGGCAGCGGCAGGGTCTACGCCTGGGATCTGCACGAGCACAGGGTCGAGCT
>JAFPYA010000387.1 GCA_017412445.1 Clostridia bacterium | reverse complement strand
CGTCGAGGAAGAGGAGCACAAGGTGGTCAGGGTCAAGCGCTTCCAGGTCAAACCCATGAGCGTGGACGACGCCATACTGCAGCTTGAGCAATTGGGCCACAGCTTCTACCTCTTTGACAACGCCGACACGGGCAAGGTCTGCGTGCTCTACCAGAGAAAGGATGGAGACTACGGCCTGCTGGAGCCCGAAAACTGATTTTATAAATTTAAAATTTTTCAGCCGCCCTTCGGGGCGGTTTTTTAATGCCGTATATGTTGACCTTTTCGCTGCGCGTAAGTATAATATGTAGCGACAATTTATTCGGGAGGCAGTAAATGAAAAAGCTTTGGTTGATGCTTCTGACGCTTATAATGGCGATAATGCCGCTTAGCTGCGCCTCAGGCGAGCGCTTCGGAGGCGACTTTGAAAACTACTATTACGAAAACCTCGAAATAATCGTCGAGGACGACGTCGCCATAACGAACGATTATATGGTTGAGTACGGCGAATACTATTACAGCGCGGAGGAGGTTGCGCTGTATCTGTACGTGTTTGCCGAATTGCCCTACAACTATATCACAAAAAACGAGGCGATGGATCTGGGCTGGGAGAGCCGCAAGGGCAACCTCTGGGAGGTGGCCGAGGGCGCCTGCATAGGCGGCGACCGCTTCGGCAACTACGAGGGGCTTCTGCCCAAGGCAAACGGCAGGCAGTACTACGAGTGCGATGTGGACTATGAGGGCGGCTTCAGGGATGCCAAGCGCATAATCTTCTCTAACGACGGCCTCATTTTTTACACTGAAGACCACTACGAAAGCTTTATACAGCTCTTTGACGGCTGGTATGAGCTTTACGACGCGGATGCAGCCGCATAAGGAGGAAATCAAATGTACATAATCGACGGCAGCAAAATGCTTAATAAGCAGGAAGCCTACAAGGAGCTCAAGCGCGCGCTCGAAGCGCCCGACTACATGGGCAGCAACCTGGACGCCCTAAACGACGTTCTTGGCGAAACAAGGGGCGAAATAGTAATGATTCACGCCTGCGAGATGCTCAACTCCCTCAAAAAGTACGGCCTCAGCATACTCGGCGTGCTGTTTGACGCCACGAACGACAATCCTTATCTGACATTCAGCCTTGGCATGCACCGCGTAAAAGCAAATGACGAAAACTGAACGCACAGGCTATCTTAAGCTGATAGCGGCGCTGGCCTGGCCTACGATACTTGAAAACGTGCTCTCCACCGCCGTTTCCTACGTGGACACAGCGATGGTGGGCGCGCTGGGTCAGCAGGCCTCGGCCACGGTCGGCGCCACGATGACCGCAAACTGGATGCTGGGCGGAATAGTAATGGCGCTCAGCATCGGCTTTTTGTCGTTTATCGCCCGCTCTATAGGCGCGGGCAAACCCGAGATGGCGCGCCGCGTGGCGGCGCAGGCGGTGACCATAGCCATTGGCATAGGCCTGCTTTTGACCGCGCTGGTGCTGCCCCTGGCGAGCCTGGTGCCGGTGTGGATGCAGGCCGACCCGCTCATACGCAAGGACGCGGGCGAATACTTCTTCATACTCTATATACCCATGGTGTTCAGGAGCGCCTCAATCACCTTCGGCACGGTGCTGAGAGCCGCGGGAGACACGCGCAAGCCCATGATAGTCAACACCGTGATGAATCTTATCAACGTGGTGCTGAACTTCCTGTTTATTTATGAGACAAGGCAGTTGAACATGTTCGGAATCGCAATCACCATGCCCGGGCTGGGACTCGGCGTAAAGGGCGCCGCAATTGCAAGCGCCATCGCCTTCACCGTGGGCGGCGTGTGGATGACGGCGGCGCTGTACAGAAATCCCCGCGTATCGCCAAAGGGCTATAGCTACAAACCCGACAAGGCCATACTCGTGCCCTGCTTCAAGGTGGCTCTGCCCGCCTGCCTGCAAAGGCTTGCCACGTCCTTTGGCTACGTTACATTCTCGAGCATGATAAACACGCTGGGCGCGGCCTCGACCGCCGCTCACTCGATAGCCAACACCGCTGAAAGCGCGTTCTACATACCCGGCTGGGGCATGCAGACCGCCGCGAGCACGCTGATAGGCAATGCCTACGGTGAAGGCGACGCAAGGAAGCTTAAGGGCCTGAGCCACATGCTGCTTGTGCTTGAGTTCATAGTGATGACGATCTCGGGCACCGTGCTGTTTGTGGGCGCGAAGGGGCTGATGAGCATATTCACCCGCGACGAGGCCGTGATTGAAATGGGCACGAAGGTATTGCGCATGGTGGCGGTCTCCGAACCCATCTATGGCATAGCCATTATAATAGAAGGCATTTTCAACGGCATAGGCGATACGTTCCACTCGTTCATATTCAACGCCGTTGGCATGTGGGGCATAAGGATACTGGGCACGTACATATTTGTAATAAAGCTCGGCAACGACCTGCCCGCCGCGTG
>JAFPYA010000386.1 GCA_017412445.1 Clostridia bacterium | reverse complement strand
TGCTTGCCGCCGAGATTTTGGCGGTGACCGACGAGGCGCTGGCAGACAGGCTCGACCAGATGCGCGAAAAGATGGCGCAGGAAGTGCTGAGGAAGGACGCGGAGCTGACGATAGAATAAAAAGGCTTCGACGCCGGTCGCGGTGACAGAGGAAGGCCGCCACATCATCCCCTACCCAACATACCCCCAAAACCCATTTCACCATAAACACACATTCGATCTGGAGGAAAAAATCATGAAGAAACTCGAACAGCTCTACGAGGGCAAGGCCAAGAAGGTGTTCGCTACCGACGACGAAAATCTGGTGCTGGTCAGCTACAAGGACGACGCGACCGCGTTCAACGGCCTCAAAAAGGGCACGATTCAGGGCAAGGGCGCGATAAACAACCGCATGACCAACATGCTGATGCAGATGCTCGAAAAGCAGGGCATACCCACCCACTTTGTTAAGGAAATCAACGAGCGCGAGACGCTGGTAAAGAAGGTAAAGATAGTGCCCCTCGAGGTGATAGTGAGAAACGTGGCGGCGGGAAGCCTGAGCAAGCGCCTGGGCGTAGCCGAAGGCGTGAAGCTCGGCAAAACCGTGCTTGAGTACTGCTACAAGGACGACGAGCTGGGCGACCCGATGGTGAACGAGTACCACATCGCGGCGATGGGCTGGGCGAGCGACGAGGACATGGAGAAGATAGCCTCCTACGCCCTCAAGATAAACGAGATACTTGTGCACTACTTCAAAAAGCTGAACATCGACCTTATAGACTTTAAGCTCGAATTCGGAAAGACGGGCGACGGCACGCTGGTGCTGGCCGACGAGATCAGCCCCGACACCTGCCGCTTCTGGGACAGCAGAACCCACGAGAAGCTGGACAAGGACCGCTTCCGCAGGGATCTGGGCGGCGTAGAGGAAGCCTACGAGGAAATGATGAGGCGACTGACCAAGGGCGAGTAAGGATAAGGAATAAAACAGATGCCTTTATTTGACAATCTGCACGAGGAGTGCGGCGTATTCGGAATTTACCGCGCGGGCGGCGAGGGCGTGGTGCCGGAGACGTTTCACGCCCTGTACATACTTCAGCACCGCGGGCAGGAGAGCTGCGGCATGGCGGTCAACACCGACGGCGTTATCCACTGTCACAAGGACGTGGGGCTGGTAAACGAGGTGTTTACCGCAGAGAAGCTCAGGCACATACAGGACGGGCGCATAGCCGTGGCGCACTGCCGCTACGGCACCACGGGCACACAGACCAGCGCGAACGCCCAGCCGCTGGTGGTCAACCACCTTAAGGGCGCGATGGCGCTGTGCCACAACGGCAACCTCACCAACGCCGCGGAGCTTAGGCGCAAATACGAGCTGCACGGCGCGATTTTCCACGCGACCAGCGACAGCGAGGTCATCGCCTACACCATCACCCAGCGGCGCATAAACGCGGGCTCGATTGAGGCCGCCGTGCGCGAGACGATGGACATAATCGAGGGCGCTTATTCGCTGGTGATAATGAGCGCCACAAAGCTCATCGCCGTCAGGGATCCCCACGGCTTCAGACCCCTTTGCATGGGCAAGATAGGCGAGGACACCGTGTTCGCCTCTGAGAGCTGCGCTCTCGACGCCGTGGGCGCGACGTTTGTTCGCGACGTGCTGCCCGGCGAGATGGTGGTAGTGAGCGACAAGGGCGTAAAGGCCTACCCGCCCGTTCAAAGCAAGAGCCGCGGACTGTGCGTGTTTGAATACATATACTTCGCGCGCCCCGACAGCGTGATAGACGGCGTGAGCGTGCACGAGGCAAGGCTGAGGGCGGGCGAGCTGCTTTACAAAAACCACCCCGTGGACGCGGACGTGGTGATAGGCGCGCCCGACAGCGGGCTCGACGCGGCGCTGGGCTACAGCCGCGCAAGCGGCATCCCCTACGGCATAGGCCTCGTAAAAAACAAATACATAGGCCGCACGTTCATTCAGCCGGGTCAAAAGCAGCGCATGGACAGCGTGAGGATAAAGCTCAACGCCTTAAGAGCCACCATTGAAAACAAGCGCGTGGTGATGGTGGACGACTCCATAGTGCGCGGCACCACCTCCGCCCGCGTGGTGAAGATACTGCGCGACGCGGGCGCAAAAGAGGTGCACGTGATGTTCTCCGCGCCGCCCTTCCGCCACGCCTGCTGGTTCGGCACGGACATAGACAACGAGGACGTGCTCATAGCCAACCACCACAGCGAGGAAGAGATAGGCCGCATGATAGGCGCGGACAGCATAGGCTTTTTGAAAATTGAGGATCTGCCCAAGCTCACCGGCAGCGTGAATCTGCCGCTTTGCGACGGCTGCTTCAGCGGCCGCTACCCCGTGCAGCCCCCCATGACCCTCACCAAGTACAAATTTGAAATACCCTTGAGCAAACAGGAGGACAGCTGAGATGCAGAGCTATTCCGACAGCTACAAGCGCTCCGGCGTTGACATTACCGCGGGCTACAGGGCCGTGGAGCTGATGAAGCGCCACATAGCGCGCACAAAGACCCCCGGCGCGATAGACGACATAGGCGGCTTCGGCGGCCTGTTTCTGCCCAGCCTCTCCGGCATGAAGGAGCCCGTACTGGTAAGCGGCACGGACGGCGTGGGCACCAAGCTCAAAATCGCCTTTCTGCTGGACAAGCACGACACCGTGGGCATAGACTGCGTGGCTATGTGCGTAAACGACGTAATCTGCTGCGGCGCCTCTCCCCTGTTCTTCCTCGATTACATAGCCCTGGGCAAAAACGTGCCCGAAAGGGTGGCCGAGGTGGTATCGGGCGTGGCGGAGGGCTGCGTGCAGGCGGGCGCGGCGCTGGTCGGCGGCGAAACCGCCGAGATGCCGGGCTTCTACCCCGAGGACGAATACGACCTTGCGGGCTTCTCGGTGGGGCTCGTGGACAGGGAGAAGATAATAGACAAGCGCGCCCAGAAGGCGGGCGACGTAATCATCGCCCTCCCCTCCTCCGGCGTGCACTCAAACGGCTTTTCGCTGGTGAGAAGGGTATTCAAAATCGGCGAGGGCGGCAAAAACGAGTACGTAAGCGAGCTGGGCGCGTCCCTTTACGAAACGCTGCTCACCCCCACCAGAATATACGTTAAGCCCGTTTTGAGCCTGCTTAAGCGCGTGAGCGTAAAGGGCATAAGCCACATAACCGGCGGCGGCTTTTTCGAAAACATTCCGCGCTCGCTTAATGACGGCCTTGCCGCCGAAATAAACAAAAAGGACGTGCGCAGGCTGCCCATATTCGATTTGATTCAGAAGACGGGCGATATACCCGAAAGGGACATGTTCAACACCTTCAACATGGGCGTCGGCATGACGCTGACGGTGGACGAAAAGGACGCGGACGCGGCGCTTGAAGCGCTTGAAAATCAGGGCGCGTACGTGCTCGGCCGCCTCGTAAGCGGCGAAAAGGGCGTGATACTTTGCTGAACACCGCTGTATTCGTTTCGGGCGGCGGCACGAACCTGCAGGCGATAATAGACGCGAAAAAGCGCGGCGAGATGCCAAGCGTGAGCCTGAGGCTCGTGATCGCCTCAAACAGGCACGCCTACGCGCTTGAAAGGGCGAAAAACGAAGGCATAGACGCGCTCGTTATTTCAAAGCGCAAGAGCGAAAGCCCCGGGGAGTACGGAATGAGGCTGATTGAGGCGCTTAAGGAAAACGAAATAGGGCTTATCGCGCTTGCGGGCTTTCTGACCATACTGCCCGAAAACGTGATACGCGCCTATGACAGGCGCATACTCAACATTCACCCGAGCCTCATACCCGCGTTCTCGGGCAAGGGCTACTACGGCCTTAAGGTGCACGAGGAGGCGCTTAAGCGCGGCGTGAAGGTAAGCGGCGCGACCGTGCACTTCGTAAACGAGATTCCCGACGGCGGCGAGATAATATGCCAGAAGGCCGTGGAGGTCGAGCCGGGCGACACGCCCGAAACGCTGCAAAAACGCATAATGGAAAGGGCCGAGTGGGTGCTGTTCCCTAAGGCCATAGAGGACACCGCCGCCCAAATACTTAAGGCACAGGAGGCAGAACAATGAAGGAGTACACAATAAAAGAGCTGCTCGGCAAAACCACCTACCCCGGCAGGGGCATAATATTCGGCAGAAGCCCCATAGGCCAGCTGGCCTACATAGGCTATTTCATAATGGGCCGCTCCGTAAACAGCCGCAACCGCGTGTTCGTGCCTCAGGGCGACGGCAGCGTGATCACCAGGGCGTTTGACGAAAGCAAGATGAGCGACCCCTCGCTCATAATCTACGCGCCCGTGCGCGTGCCCTCTCAGGGCGTGTACGTGGTCACAAACGGCGACCAGACCGACACCGTGTGCGATTTTCTTAAAGAGGGCAAGACGTTTGAGGACGCGCTTGAGACCCGCACCTTCGAGCCCGACGCGCCCAACTTCACCCCCCGCATA
The DNA here is from genome assembly GCA_017412445.1 of Clostridia bacterium. Taxonomy (GTDB): domain Bacteria; phylum Bacillota; class Clostridia; order Christensenellales; family Aristaeellaceae; genus RUG14130. The sequence continues at coordinate 8,742 of JAFPYA010000386.1, read as the reverse complement.
AGCGGCATACTTTTGGCGGGCGAGGGCAAAATGAGCTGCAAAATGGCTATACTCAAGGCCGGCGACGCTGAGGGCAAGACCACAGAGCGCATCTACTGGAATTACGACGCGCCCGAAAACGGCGTTGGCCGCTTTTTGCACACCTACATGGGCGACGGCAATCCCCTGCCGTCCTTTGAGGGAGAACCGGAAAAACTCAAAATGCCCGAGAGCATAGAGACGTTTACCCGTGACATCTGGGACAGCCTTGACGAAGACAACAAAATTTCGCTCTACACCGCCTGCATCGAGCTCGACACCGGCAAAATAAGGGAAGTCTCCATACTGAACAAGAACGTCTGACGGGAGGAAAAAACAATGGCTAAGGAACTTGAGCTTAAGTACGGCTGCAACCCCAATCAGAAGCCCGCGCGCATATTCATGGAGGAGGGCGAGCTGCCCGTTGAGGTTTTGAACGGCAGACCCGGCTACATAAACTTTCTGGACGCGCTCAACGGCTGGCAGCTGGTGAGCGAGCTTAAGGCCGCCACGGGCCTGCCCGCCGCCGCCTCGTTCAAGCACGTCTCCCCCGCCGGCGCGGCCGTGGGCGTGCCCCTCGACGAGACCATGCGCAAAATCTACTTTGTGCCCAAAAGCGCGGGCGAGCTCAGCCCCATCGCCTCCGCCTACGCAAGGGCGCGCGGCGCGGACAGGATGAGCTCCTTTGGCGACTGGATAAGCCTGAGCGACCCCTGCGACCTTGACACCGCAAAGCTGATAAAGCCCGAGATGTCCGACGGCATCATCGCCCCCGACTACGCGCCCGAGGCGCTTGAAATGCTCAGGCAAAAGCACGGCGGCGCGTACAACATTGTCAAAATCGACCCCTCCTACGTGCCCGCGGATATCGAGCGCAAGCAGGTGTTCGGCGTGACCTTCGAGCAGGGGCACAACTTCAGCAAAATTGACGAGACGCTGCTTAAGAACATAGTGACTCAGAACAAGGACCTGCCCGAAAGCGCGGCGCGGGACCTCGTTATAAGCCTTATCACCCTCAAGTACACCCAGTCCAACTCCGTATGCTACGTGAAGGACGGGCAGGCGATAGGCATTGGCGCGGGTCAGCAGAGCCGCATCCACTGCACGCGCCTTGCGGGCTCCAAGGCCGACAACTGGTTTTTGAGGCAGCATCCCAGCGTCCTTGCCCTGCCCTTCATAAAGGGCATAGGCCGCCCCGACAGGGACAACACGATAGACGTGTTCATCTCCGACGAGCCGGACGAGGTGCTTGAGGAGGGCAAGTGGCAGCAGTTCTTTACCCGCCGCCCCGAGCCGCTTACCCGCGAGGAAAAGCGCGAGTGGCTCTCCGGGCAGGACGGCGTGGCGCTGGGCAGCGACGCGTTCTTCCCCTTCGGCGACAACATAGAGCGCGCCTTCCGCTCCGGCGTAAAGTACGTGGCCGAGCCCGGCGGCTCCATAAGGGACGACAACGTGATAGCCGCCTGCGACGCGCACGGCATGGTAATGTGCTTTACGGGCCTGAGGCTGTTCCATCACTGATAAACGGAGACTGAAATGAATATACTTATAGTTGGCGGCGGCGGACGCGAATACGTGATAGCCGCGAAGCTCAGGGAAAACCCGCGCGTCAAAAGGATATACGCCGCGCCCGGAAACGGCGGCATGGCGGCGTTCTGCACGCTTGTGCCCCTGAAGGCCACAGACATCGAGGGCATTTGCCGCTTTGCAAAGGAAAACAGTATAGACTACGCGGTGGTGGCGCAGGACGACCCGCTGTGCCTGGGCATGGTGGACGCGCTCAAGGAAATCGGCGTTGAATCCTTCGGCCCCACAAAGGCCGCCGCGCAGATAGAGGGCAGCAAGGTATTTGCCAAAAAGCTGATGAAAAAGTACGGCATACCCACCGCCGCCTGCGAGTGCTTCGATTCCTATGCTTCCGCGCTTGAGTACGTAAAGACCGCGCCCGTGCCCATAGTTGTAAAGGCGGACGGATTGGCGCTTGGCAAGGGCGTAATCATCTGCGAAAGCCGCGAGGAGGCCGCAGAGGCGCTGAAGACCATTATTCTCGACAAAAAGTTCGGCGCAAGCGGCGAAAGCGTGGTAATCGAGGAGTTTCTCACCGGCCCCGAGGTGTCCGTGCTCGCCTTTACCGACGGCAAGACCGTAGTGCCCATGGTTTCGAGCATGGATCACAAGCGGGCGCTTGACGGCGACAGGGGCCTTAACACCGGAGGCATGGGCACAATCGCGCCCAACCCCTTCTACACAAAGGAAGTGGCCGAGCGCGCGATGAAGGAGATATTCGTCCCGACCATAGAGGCGATGAACGCCGAGGGTCGCCCGTTCAAGGGCTGTTTGTACTTCGGCCTCATGATTACGAAGGACGGCCCCAAGGTGATAGAGTACAACTGCCGCTTCGGCGACCCCGAGGCGCAGGTGGTGCTGCCGCTTATGAAGAGCGACCTGCTCACCGTGATGCTGGCTACCACCAACGGCACCCTTGACCGGACGCCCGTGGAGTTCTTCAGCGGCGCGGCCTGCTGCGTGATTATCGCCTCGGGCGGCTACCCCGTAAGCTACGGCAAGGGCTACAAAATCTATGGCATAGAAGAGGCTGAAAAGACCGCGCTGGTGTGCCACGCGGGCACCAAAGAAGACGAAAACGGCGACATAGTCACCTCGGGCGGGCGCGTGCTGGGCGTGGTGGCAAGAGCCGAAACGCTTTCAAATGCAGTAGACGCCGCGTACGCCGCGGCGGACAAAATCACTTTTAAGGACGCCTTCATGCGCCGCGACATAGGCGCGCGGGCGCTTAAGCTTCTGGAGGGTTAATATGGCGGTATATCGCGTATATGTTGAAAAAAAGAGCGAGTTTGCGGTGGAGGCAAAGCAGCTCAAAAGCGAAATAAACGACGTATTGCGCATCTCCTCCGTAAAAAACGTGCGCGTTATAAACCGCTACGACACCGAGGGGCTTAGCGAGGATGACTACAGGCGCGCGCTGGGCGTGGTGTATTCCGAGCCGCAGCTTGATAAGGTCTTTACCGCTTTGCCCACGGGCGGCACGGTGTTTGCCGTGGAGTACCTGCCCGGCCAGTACGATCAGCGCGCCGCCTCCTGCGAGGAGTGCGTGCAGCTTTTGTGCCGCTGCCCCCGTCCCACGGTAAAAACCGCCCGGGTGTACGTGCTTGAGGGCGAGCTTACCGCAGAGGAAATATCGCGCATAAAGAAATACCTCATAAACCCCGTCGAGGCAAGGGAAGCCGGCCTTGAAGCAAAAATGACGCTGAAGGAGAACTACCCCTCCCCCACCTCGGTGGAGACTATTCACGGCTTTATATCCCTCGACGACGATGAAATCGCCTCTCTCGCCCAAAGGCTGGGGCTTGCCATGGACGCGGACGACCTCAAATTCTGCCGCGCCTACTTTGCAAACGAAAAGCGCGACCCCACCATAACCGAGATACGCATGATCGACACCTACTGGTCGGATCACTGCCGCCACACCACGTTTTTAACTGCGATTGACAAGGTTGACATTCGCAAAAAAGCTGTGGAAAAGGCGTTCAGGCGCTACCTTTCCGCAAGAGACGAGGTCTACGGCGACAGGGCGAACGACAGGCCGGTGACGCTTATGGACATAGCCACCATAGGCGCAAAAGTACTCAAAAAGCGCGGCATGACCCCGAACATAGACGTTTCGGAGGAGATAAACGCCTGCTCTATAGTGATAGACGCGGACGTGGACGGCAAGAGCGAAAAGTGGCTGCTCATGTTCAAAAACGAAACCCACAATCACCCCACCGAAATCGAGCCCTTCGGCGGCGCGGCCACCTGCATAGGCGGCGCGATACGCGACCCCTTGAGCGGCAGAGCCTACGTGTATCAGGCCATGCGCGTGACCGGCGCGGGCGACCCCACCGTGCCGGTAGAAAACACGCTGCCCGGCAAGCTGCCCCAAAGGAAGCTGGTCACCACGGCGGCGGCGGGCTACAGCTCCTACGGCAACCAGATAGGCCTTGCCACCGGCCTCGTGGACGAGGTGTATCACCCCGGTTACGTGGCCAAGCGCCTCGAAATAGGCGCGGTGCTGGGCGCGGTGCCGCTTGCAAACGTGCGCAGGGAGACGCCCGCGGAGGGCGACAAGGTGGTATTGCTCGGCGGACGCACGGGGCGCGACGGCATAGGCGGCGCTACCGGCTCAAGCAAGAGCCACTCCCTAAGCTCCATCGAGACCTGCGGCGCGGAGGTTCAGAAGGGCAACGCCCCCACCGAGAGAAAGCTTCAGCGCCTGTTCAGAAACGGCGAGGTCACCCGCATGATAAAGCGTTGCAACGACTTTGGCGCGGGCGGCGTGAGCGTGGCCATAGGCGAGCTGGCGGACGGCCTTGAAATCGACCTCGACAAGGTGCCGCGCAAGTACGAGGGTCTCGACGGCACGGAGCTGGCCATAAGCGAAAGCCAGGAGCGCATGGCCGTTGTGCTTGAGGCAAAGGACGTGGACGCCTTTCTCGAGGCGGCAAACAGCGAAAACCTCGAGGCCACCGTGGTCGCCACGGTCACGGCCGACAAGCGGCTGAAGATGTACTGGAAGGGCGCGCCCGTGGTGGACGTGTCGCGCGAGTTTCTGAGCAGCAACGGCGCGCCCAAGCACACAAGCGTCAGCGTGCCCGAAAGCGAAATCAGCAATGACGCGGCATGCAAGGGCAGTCTTAAAGACAAATATACGTTACTCTTAAACAATCTTAACATTGCATCCCATCAGGGGCTTTCTGAGCGCTTCGACAGCACCATTGGCGCGGCGACAGTGCTCATGCCATTCGGCGGCAAAAACATGTTAAGCCCCATACAGACAATGGTAGCCAAGCTCCCCGTGCTCAACGGCGAAACCGACACCGTGAGCGGCATGGCCTACGCCTTCCACCCCGAGCTTGAGAGCCAGAGCCCCTACGAGGGCAGCTATATGGCAGTGGTCGAGAGCGTGGCAAAGCTGGTCGCCGCGGGCTTCGACTATAAAAAGGCGTATCTCACGCTGCAGGAGTATTTCGAGAAGCTGAGAAACGAGCCCGAGCGCTGGGGCAAGCCCTTTGGGGCGCTGCTCGGCGCGCTGGACGCGCAATTGAACCTTGGCATAGCCGCAATCGGCGGCAAGGACTCCATGAGCGGCAGCTTTGAAAAGCTGGACGTTCCCCCCACGCTGTGCTCGTTCGCGGTGGGATACGGCGCTGCCGGGCATGTGATATCGCCCGAATTCAAGCGCGCGGGCAGCGACATCCGCCTGCTTCAGTACGATCCCTTTGACGCGGGCGCGATGAAGGCGGCCTTCAGCGCCCTGCACGAAGGCATACTTTCGGGCAAGGTGATCTCCGCAAGGGCCTCGGGCATAGGCGGCATAGCCGAGGACATATTCAAAATGAGCCTCGGCAACTCGATTGGCGCCAGTCTGTCCGTCTCAAAGGGAGAGCTTTTCAGGCTTCAGCCAGGCTCGATTGTGTTCGAATGTGAGGGCGACTGCGAAATCGGCGCAAAGATAGGCCAGACCGTGAGCGACTGGCTCATAGGCACAGAAGACGAGACCGTCGATATCAAGGCGCTTCTGCCCGCGTTCGACAGGCGGCTTGAAGGCGTGTTCTCGCGCCACAGGCGGGACGGCGAAAAGGCCGGGGAAATCAGCTTCAAAGCTCAGAATAAGGCCCGCAGCGGCCTGCACATCGCGCGCCCCCGCGCTTTCATACCGGTCTTCCCCGGCACGAACTGCGAATACGACACCGCGCGGGCGGTGGAAAGGGCGGGCGGCAAGGCCGAGATACTTATAATAAACAACCTGACGCCCGAAAATATTGGTCAAAGCATAGAGCTTGCGGCAAAAAAGATAGCCGAAAGCCAGATGATAATCCTCCCCGGCGGCTTCTCAGGCGGCGACGAGCCTGACGGCAGCGCGAAGTTCATAGCGGCGTTTTTCAGAAATCCCGCGATGAAGGACGCGGTGAGCGAGCTTATGGAAAATCGAAAGGGCTTGATGCTGGGCATATGCAACGGCTTTCAGGCGCTTATAAAGCTGGGGCTCGTGCCCTTCGGCAGCATCGTCGAGACCGACGAAAACTGCCCCACGCTTACGTTTAACGAGCTTGGCCGCCACCAGTCGATGATTGTGCGCACGCGCGTTGCGTCAAATCTGAGCCCCTGGCTGAGCAGGTGCGAGGTGGGCCAGATCCACATGGTGCCCGTGAGCCACGGCGAGGGCCGCTTCGTCTGCCCGGACAAGCTGCTTAAGCAGCTGATTGCAAACGGGCAGGTGGCCACGCAGTACGTGGACGAGACAGGCGCGCCGTCGATGGACGCGGTCTACAATCCCAACGGCAGCCTCATGGCAATCGAGGGCATCACCAGCCCCGACGGGCGGATACTCGGCAAGATGGCGCACAGCGAGCGCAGCGGCCGACACCTCTATAAAAACATTCCGGGCGACAAGCTGCAGCCGATATTCGAGGGCGGCATCGATTACTTCAATTAAGAATGTTTCACGTGAAACAGCGCACCGCGATAAACGATGCGCTGTTTTGTTTTAAAAAGCCTTCCCCTTGAGGGGAAGGTGGCCGAGCGCAGCGAGGTCGGATGAGGTGTCGATTCTCCGCTTACGCTGCGAGTGAAAAAACATTGTTTCACGTGAAACAATCAAACATTGCCCAAAAATTCGGAAAAGACCTGCGTAAGGTAGCTTATATTGTCCTCGGAGACCTCGGTGTCGTGGACGGTGTGGATTTTGTCGCAGTAGTAGCCTATGCGCGGCTTGTATTTGCAGGCGCACACGCCTACGCCAAGGTCGAAGCTCATCTGGTCGCTGTTCATGGAGATGTTCTTTGAGGGATAAACGAGCGCGCGGTAGGCGTCCGTGTCTTTGAGGCAGTTTTTGAGGGCGCTGAATATTTCGCTGCCTGAAGCCTTGTCCGGCACGGCGAATATGAAATTTGTACCGTTTGCCACGCAGTCGAGGTTGATCACGAGAGTTTCTTGTTTTATGTCTGGGTGCGCCTTGGCGTAGGCCTTGCTGCCCAACTTGCCCCATTCCTCGTGGTCAAAGAGTATGAACGCCGCGTTTTCGTCCTTAACGGCCTTGCAAAGCTCCAGGACGGCGGCGGTGCCGCTTGTGTTGTCGTTGTAGTTGTGGCGGTTTTTGCCGTTGAACATCACGAGTATGAACAGCCCCACATACAAAATCAGATAGCTCAAAAACCACACGGCGCTGCCAAGACGGCTCATTCGGTCCAGCGAAAAGAGCTTAAGTATCAGAAAGCTGCCTGCAATCGCGGGCGCGAGCAGCACAAGCGCGATTGAAATGTTATAAGCCAAATACAAAAGCCTGTTCGTGGGCAGCATGAGGTTTGGCAAAAACGCGCGCCAGGGTGTGTCGTAGTGGGCGGTGAAAATTACCTTCGCTTTATTTGGGTCGCCGATTACAATGTTTGAGTGCCACGAGATTTGCTCTATGCGCGCTTTTCCGTCAGTTTCCTTTTGAACATACTCAAAAAACGCCCGTTTTTCGTCTTTCGTGTGCCTTACGGGATAGTGCCCGTTCAAAAATGACAGGTACATAGTGCCCTCCGTTGAATTGATAAGTGTATTATATCAGAAAGCGCATTCGATTTAAATCCCTGAAAGAATGTTTCACGTGAAACATATGCGCAAGTTGACAAAGCGGCGCGGCTGCTATTATAATAGGCACATAAACCAGAGCGGAGGGTAAAAGAATGAAAAAACTGCTTTTGTTTGTGCTGATGCTTGCGTTTGTTTGTCCCGCTTTTGCGGAGCAGGCGCAGGACTTAAGCGGCATGTGGTACCTTGAAAGCCTGAATTACGTATTGAACACTCAGCCTTATGTCACGGGCAGCGGCGTCATTCAGCCCGGCTTTTTTACTGTGACGCTCTACGGGGACGGCACGGGCTTTTTTTCGGGCCCCGACGCTCAGGCCGTGTGCGTTTGGACGGACGAAACGCTGACCATAGGCGAGGCCGTATACGATTTGAAGGCAGAGGGCGGCAGGCTCACCGCCTCGAGGGAATATGAGGGCGAAAACTACGAGATGGTGTTTTCGCGCAAGATCGTCTACAGTGTGCTGCCCGAGGTGATATCCGCGGCAGACGCGGAGCAGTATGACGGTGTGTACGACCACGTTTATACGGTGATGGACAACGGCCTTATCTACGCCGAGGCGCCGGGCACGTCTGTCACGTTTACCGGCGGCAAATACAACGCCGGCGCGGGATGGCTCGAGCTTACCTTTGAGGAGGGCGCGCTGCACTATATTATGACCTACAGCGCCGAGGGCGGCACATATGCCAACGAATATGTGTTTCAATTGACCCAGCAGCCGGGCGTGGTCATATGCGACGTGTGCGACAGCTCAGGCGGCGTATACGTGCGCCACGTGTTCAAAAGCAGTGAAAGCGACTACAAGGTCTTTAACGCCTACGAAGGCGAAAACGCGGATGCGCGCCTTGCCAATGCGTTTGAAACGGACCGGCTAAAGCTCACTCAAAAGGACGTGGAAATCTCTGCTCAGGACTTCGCCCTTGAGGAAACGAGCGACGAGGCGCTTGCTTATTACGGACTCGACAGAGCCATGCTCGCGGCTACCGTAAGCGCGATTGAAGCAGAGGATTGCAAGCTGATTTCGCTTTCACCCTCAGGAAACAGCGGTTTAATTGCGTCAGGCTCCACCCTGTTTGCCATGTACGAGGGCA